>JAYVDQ010000479.1:0-15117 GCA_043749325.1 Chloracidobacterium sp.
CGGGCGCGGCAAAATCGGGAAATCCCTGGCCGAGATTCACGGCCCCGTATTTCAAAGCTTCCCGCGTCATCTCGCGGATGACGGATTCGGTAAAGCTCGCGGCTTTGCTTGAGATTCGGTTTTTGGAGATCTTTGGTTGGCTCATTGCTTGAAATTACAGCGATGCAACTATCCATGTCAACAGCAACGGCCAAACGAACGACAAACCCAAACGGAGCCTGAAACATCCAAGACGATGTCTAAGCCATCGCGCAAAAGGGTTGTATCAAAGTCGTTGTTGCGTTAAACTCTGATTCTATAACGCAGTTCGAGGTTTTAACTATGAAAATTAAATTCTTATTTGCCGTAATTATTTCGTTTCTAATCTATGGATCAACATTCGCCCAGACGCTGCCGTTCACGGCCCCCCCGGCGCCCGCGAACATTCCGACACCAAAGGGTTACCTGCTTGGACCGGGTGATGAGATCACCGGGAGAGTGCTCGGCGAGAAGGACTTTGATTTTGCGGTGGTAGTCAATGACGACGGACAGATCGAACTTCCATTTGCCGACAAAGCCATTAATGCCAAATGCCGAACGGAGAAAGAAATTCGTACCGATATTTCGGGCTTGCTTGGTAAATACCTTAAGGAACCCCAGATCAACCTGCAGATCACCAAAAAAAGTCGCCCTCCGGCATTGATCTATGGAGAAGTTAACTCCCCTCAAAGAATCGATGTATATCGAAAAGCGACGCTGATGGAATTTATATCGCTGGCTGCTGGTGTTAAGGAGGAGGCCGGCGGCACTATCCAGATATTTCGCACGACCCCGCTGATGTGTTCAGACCCGGATGACCCGAACAATTGGAAATCGGGGTCATCCGACCCAACGGACGTCCCCTCAAGGATCTATAGTCTAACTAACCTCAGACAGGGAAAAGAGGATTCGAATCCGATCATTATTCCGGGTGATGTAATTTTTGTTCACCGAGCCGTTCCAGTCTTCGTGGTCGGTGAAGTTATGGCCCCTCAGGGAATATATCTGAAAGAAGAAGGCATGTCTTTGACCGAGGCAATCGCCAAGATCGGCGGCCCCAGAGACGATGCGAAATTAAAAGAGATAAGGGTCTTTCGTCTGAAACCAAATTCCGATCCTAGTTCTATTAAAGACCGTGAACAGATAGTTGCAAACTACGAGCTGATAAAGGCAGGCAAAGAAAAAGATATCATGCTCAAACCTCACGATATAATCGAGGTAGGTAAACTAAAAGATAGTACCGCCATGCAGATATTCAAGTTCGCCGTCGGTGCCGGAAAGGCCCTCGTTACCGCCGGAGCGAACAGTATAGGATACAAGGTTCTGTACTAGATCGGGGCATCTAAATAGATCGGGCTCGAACTTCCGCGTCGTTGTAGATCTTGTCTATAACGGCGCGGTATTTTTCATCCACGACCCTGCGTTTTACTTTTAGCGTTGGGGTCAGCTCGCCATTTTCCACGGTCATTTCGTGCTCAAGCAGAGCAAAGCTCTTTACCTTTTCATATTTCGCGAGGCCCTGTGTCATGGCTTCGATCTGGCGGGAAAAAAGGTCGAGGATGCGCGCATTTGCACAAAACTCGGCGGGTGTCGAGACGGCCAGTTCCTTTAGTTTTGCGAAGGATTCGAGCATTTCAAAATTAGGAACGATTAGAGCGGCGGGGAATTTACGCTCGCTGCCGACCAGGACGGCCTGATTGACAAAACGCGACCCTCGGAGCATCTGCTCTATCAGCGCCGGGGCGATATATTTACCGCCCGATGTTTTGAAAAGCTCCTTTTTCCGGTCGGTTATTTTGAGATAGCCGTCTTTGTCTATATCACCAATATCGCCGGTTTTGAACCAACCGTCCTCCGTAAATGCATCCTCGGTAGCATCATCCTTGTGGTAATAACCTGCCATGACGCCTGGGCCAGACACCTCGATCTCGCCGTCAGCCGCGATCCGCACCTTTACATTTCGGATGGGTTTTCCTACAGTTCCGACACGCACCGCGGACGGGTTGTTTGACGAGATAACCGGCGATGTTTCGGTCAACCCATAGCCCTGCATTATTGAGATCCCGGCGCCTGTAAAGATCAGATATATCTCGTCCGACAAAGCCGCGCCGCCGGTTATGCAGAATCTAAGCCGGCCACCAAAAAACTCGCGCAGCTTTGCGAACACGATCGTGTCGGCGACACTGTGTTTTGCAGTGAGAGCCATCGGTATCGGCTGTCCGTCTTCATTCAAGATCGCGAATTCCTTCGCTACGTCGAGCGCCCAATCGAAGATAACCTCGTTTATCCGTCCGGCCTGGGCCGCTTTGAGCCGGGCTCGTTCGAAAACCTTTTCAAATATTCGCGGGACGCCAATAAAGATCGTGGGCCGAACTTCTTTTAGATTATCAGGCACCTTATCGATCGATTCGGCGAAAAACACACGCATTCCGTACATGATGTAAACGTACATGCCGGTCCGCTCAAACACATGCGAGAGCGGCAGGACTGAAAGCGATGTGTCGATGCCCGTGAACGCATATTTTTCGCTGGCGTCGATTACGTTTGAGATAAGGTTTGCATGCGTGAGCATCACGCCCTTAGGCTCGCCCGTCGTGCCGCTGGTGTAGATCAGCGTCGCTATATCGTCCGATTTGATCTCTTTTCGCAGTTCTTCCGGCAGATCTGGCCTATCGGCCCTGAGGCTCGCGCCCGCCGCTTCTAACTGCGTGATCGAGAGAATATCTTTAGCGTCCACGCCGATTGGGTCGAACAATACGAATTTTTCAAGCGAATCACAGCCATCAAGCGCCCGCCGAAAACGGCGATATGCATCAATATCCTGTAGGAAAATAACCCGAGCGGCGGAGTCGTCGATAATATACCTGACCGTTTCAGGTGCGAGCGTTGTGTAGATCGGTACATCGACCACGCCCGTAAATTGGCAGCCGGCGTCGGCCAGCGTCCATTCCGGCGAATTTGGAGCAAGGATCGCGGCCCTGTCGCCTTTGCGAATCCCAAGCGAATAAAGCCCAAGCGCGATATTCTCCGCCCGCTCGATCATAATGATTGAGGAGATGGCTTTCCATTCGTTACCGCTTTTGTAGTTCAGCGCGTCGGAAAGGTTGTATTCTGTGACCGAACGTAAAAACAGCTCGGAAAGCGTTTGCGGTTCATCCGCCATCAAAGGCTCACCTCTGCCGAGCCGATTTGGCCTGACGGATAGAATGGTTTGGGGCGGTGCGGTCATTTAACCATCACGCCTCCAAAGAACAGTTTTAGAACCTCGCCGGCCATCGGCGGCAGCGGATACGACTTCTTTGATAGGACCCAATTCGTCACCATTTCATCCAGAGAGCCGTATAAGATCTTTGCCGCGACTATCGGTTTTATGTCATCGCGAAAGACGCCCGCTTTTTGCCCGTCCGTGATAGTCTGCCTGATAATATCCAAATACTCAGCGAACCCCGCCGCCGAAAACTCCTGCATGAATTTTGTCGAGCCTCGAAGCTCAACCTGAAATACCACAGCCATGTCCCGGTCGGCCCCCAATTTTTCCAGATGAAGTTCGGCGATACGCGTGAGCCGTGCAACCGGCCCGTC
The DNA here is from genome assembly GCA_043749325.1 of Chloracidobacterium sp. Lineage (GTDB taxonomy): Bacteria > Acidobacteriota > Blastocatellia > Pyrinomonadales > Pyrinomonadaceae > OLB17. The sequence continues at coordinate 3,601 of JAYVDQ010000479.1, forward strand.
GATAGCAGCCAATTCACGTCGGCCCTCGGCGATAAAATCGGCCATAGCCCGGTCAAATATCGAATGCAGGATCTCGTCCTTGCTCTTAAAATAGAGATAGACCGTCCCGTCGGCGATGCCCGCCTCGGCAGCGATGTCCGCCACCTTGGAATTAAAGTAGCCTTTGCCGGCAAAGACCTTGGTCGCGGCCCTTAGAATCGCTACGCGTTTATCGGTGACGACGGCCTTCGACGTCGTGCCATTTCGGACAGGTTTCGGCATACGTTTAATTATGAATGAATCTTCATTCAGTATGCCTCTAGGCTATAACAAATGCGAATTTGAAATCAAGAAAAAAAGGAAATTGTGTCACGCCCGGGCTAATAATTGTTTTTTGTGAAATTTTTGGAACATCAGGAATTTTTGGAGAGCGGCGATGCTTGCCAAAGCCGGATATTTTCGTGGACAACGTGCGGGACGCGGTAATAATGCCGCAATTTAAGGTAAATCCCGGCGTTCCGCTCTCTTCGGGCCAAAAGTGTCCGGACAGGCGTTTTGAACGCACCGGTCTTTCCAGTTCCAGAATCTATTTCTTAAACTTCATTACCACTTGCTTGATTGAACCCACATTGGACGTGGTTGTGGACAAATAGATGGAAGCATTTCTGTATCCGACAACATAGGCCACATAGCCTTCAAACTTCTCGATTCGCTTAATATCTTTGATCGCGATCTTCGGGAGAGAAAAAATCTCGGCGGTCGTACACCACCAGAAAACCCCGTTAAATCTGATTCTCTTGTATTTGGGTCCAGTGATCGTGACCGGATTGCCGCTTGGATCTTCGGTAAACGGCCCGGTGACAGTCGAAACCGAATGGCCGGAACCTGAGTTGAGGGGTTTCTTTATCCTGAACGTCACGTACTCATAAATTCCCATCGTCGTATTCTTAACACTGATTATGGAACCCGCGGCCGAGCAAGCTTGAGCATCTGCTCCGGCCGAAAACAAGAATAAAACGCCGAAGGTGATTGCCGTGATTTGTAATTGTCGCATGATTTGTTCTCCTAAGATGAATTGTCCACAAGTTAAACTTGCCAAACTTAGCCGATCCACTTCCATAGGATCGAATTCCTATGTGACTGTCTCCGCAAAAATAATCAAAGCGTTTGCCCATTCAAGTCCCGTTCCATTTGTCTCCAATGCGTTATGGATAAAACGGTGTTTTGTCGAAAAGGTTATGCGGCATAAGCATGAACCCGGTCCACATTATGTGAGTTTCGCCTTTCCAGACTGTATCGACGTATTGTCCATCCTCATCACGGGGGACGTGATGCAAGCCGCCATAATACCAGACAACAATGTCCGTGTTTGAAACGCTTTGCGGCGGAGATATGTATGAGGGAAGCAAGGATCCGTTGTTTTCCGGCCCGCCGGAGCTGTCGTTGTTCCTGGTCACCCAGAAATCGTATTTGGTAAAGGCCTCTGCATGACGCGGCGTGCCAAAGAGCAACGGCATCAAGTGATATACGGACGGTTTGCCATTCGCATTCTTGAGGGTTGCGTCGTGAATACCGAGTTCGGTGAATTCAAGAGGATTCCAGTTCCATCCGGATTCATGATCGATCATTGACATGGTATCGACCGCACCCCGGCCGGGCAGCAACTCCTTATGTTTGCACAGATACGCCGAGTCGCCCGCGGCACCATCCAGATCGATATCCAAACGCCAGATGGCACCATGCATGTGGGCGATCAACGGCCAGGTTGGGTGATTCTGCCCGGTAGAGCCGAGGCGGCCTGTGACCACTCCATCATCGCGAAAGGTCCACTCAACTACATAATTATAATTTCCTGCGTCAATAACACTCCAGAGCACGAGTTCCTCACCGCGACGAACTTTATTGTGGTCTTTCCATGCAAGTCCCCGGTCTCGAATCTCCTTGCAAACTTCTTGGCCGCCGCCAAGCAGCGTGCCGCCTAACATTTGGGGACAGTCGCTGACGTTAAGTGGAATCAGCGGGAAGCCATATCCCACATCCAAATAACGCAGAATATTCGGATCGTGATACGGGACAAAAATATCCGAAACGCGGGCATCGCCGAATATTTTCACAAACCGCGACTCAGGCGATTTCTGAAAATAGGCCGATGTGATAACCAGGCCGTTACCTGCGACGGGTTGCCAGCAAAGCCGCCAGCGCGTTTCCGCCGGACCGGCCGAGGGAAATGTCTGCTCGACAAAATAGGGGACCGAACATGCTGGGGATGGCTTATCCGTCGCGGGCTGGGCCGGAATCGATTGAGCCAACAAAACCAGCAGTGTTGTTAATCCGGCAAGGCAAAGGTAATGGATTTTCATCTGTTTCGGATCTTAACTTTTCGTGCCGAGAGGTCCACCGTTATCGATGGCGTCCGCATGTAGCCTTCGGGTTTTCGAACGTACAGCTCAATACAGCGGTGCCTGTAACATGGATCTTCCGGTGAAGTTGCAATAACTCTTAAACCTTCCACGCGATTGTGCGGACTATCTCCTTTCAACATTCCGGCAACCGCATATTCGTCGGCCTTAGGGCCGAGGAACGTTCTGACTTGCTTGTTTAGCAGAGCCAAAGCGAAGGCGCCGCTTACTTCTTCGAGCGCCAACGGCACCGCTCTTCCATTCAAGCGAGTGATCTCACCGACGGATCGACCGCCGAGATTCACAACTACATGTACGCCCTCATCCGTATCATAACGATAAAACAGAACCGCGGCGTATCGTCCGGGGTTTGACGGCCCCTGCTCCTTATTAGTTTTCAGATCACCACCTGCTTTCAACTCCAAAAACTGAACCTGAACCAGTTGATTACGACCAGACCCAAGCTCCTTTTTTACTCGCGAGTCAGACCTCGCGACGCGTGAAGCAATCTCATTCTCTTCGGCGGTGAGGGGATCGAGAGGCAGCGGCTGCTGTCCGGTCAGGATAGATAACATCACGAACGACAAGCAGAGCGCTATGAATAGATGGGCGGCCCTATTCGCTTCTGGTCTGCGAAGGAAGCTACTAAACGAGACATCGGTCGCCTCCCTCTCTGAACTTAAGATTCCCGCTCGTGACACGACGCCTATCGTAACAGCCCGGCGCTGATCGTACAAGTAAAGTACGGATCCGGTTTTGGCACTAAAGCCGGCCTGCCGAGGCTGAATCGTCGAGAGTGCCCGGCGGCACCCTCAACGATTCAGCGAGATTACCTGGAAACACTCCCGGTGATCGTGCCTGTTTCCAAGGCGTTCCCATTGGCGTCATAAGTCGTCCAGATTACCAAAGGCGTGTCCGGCGCATTAGAGCCGCGCCGCACCACCAGATTGAAGGTACCGGCGGCCTGGCCCGATTTCAACGGCTGCCCGAAAGTAAAGAGGACGGATGTATTGCTGAGTCCGCCATTCTCGACAAGTGGGCGACCTTCTCCCCTCGATGGTGTCGAGGCCGCGAATATTTGGCCCTTATCATCGCCGACCCTAAAGCTGATCCACTTGATAACGCCCTTCCATTTCCGCTGCTTCAATTGCAGGCCCAGAGTGTATAGTCTTCCCTCCTGTGAAACATTGGCGTCGAACGCCTGGATTCCCGGTATTGTCTGCGGCGGTGTGGCCGTCCAGGGGCCGTAGGTCAGCGTGCATATTGACCCGTCACAGTGATGAACTACAAAAGTAACCGTGCCGGTCCAGCCAAGTGTGTAGTCAACGCCGAGGTTAAACGTCACGGTATTGACCGCAGAGATCGACGAACCGGCCGGCTTGTTGGGGACGCGAGTATAGGGATAAATGAAGCGCGTCGCCGTCGGCACTAGAGTACCGTCAATATACAGATCACCTCCCTGCCATCCTGGGGCCGGCGTCGGAGTCATGCTGATGTCGACAGAACAAATGGGTGATACCGGAGCTTTAAGATTTGTGATCGTGATGGTCCGGTAGTCAATCGAGACATTCGGTTGCGGAAAAGGTACGGCGGCGATCTTATCGCAGCAGTCCGCGGCTGTCGGCGTGGGCGTCGGCACCGGGGTCGTAACACATGCGGGACAAGGAATTTCGATGTCTCCCATCTGGTTCTTGTCCAACGTCGCCATACTATCTGTCAAATCGGTCAAGATGCTGTTGTGGACGTTTCCGCCGCTGATCGGCAAACCCTGGATTCCATAAATGTAGTCACCCACGGCCAGATGCATTGCATCCGCCGTGCCCCAAACCCGCGCTCCAAACGAATCATAATCCGCTCCGCCAGCAGAACTTGGCTGGCCGCTGGCGGTCAGAGTGCCGGGGCCGAACTTGGTTGGAAACTGAAGCGTCCATGTCGATGAAAACCTGGAGTACTCAAGGTAACGGGACGCATGGGCAGCATAGTTGCCGTTCTTGTTGTTACTGTCTCCGTTCATGGAGCGTTCCGCTACCAGCATGTCTCCCGCCGCATTGAAGGTAATGCTCGAAACAGGATTCGAGAACGTCTTGGCGCTAGGAGGATTCGTGGATTGCAGCGTCGGCAAAGTGATTTCGAGTTGCGGCGAACCCGTGAACGAGCCGTTGGGATTTAGTTTAATCGACCACACTTCATTAGGCACGTTATCCGGCGCCGCATGTTCGCCGCTGTCCTGACGCCACACCCCGTAATATAAGCGATCCCCAAAGACCGCCACGCCCCACACCCTGCCTCCGCGGTTGTGCGAGTTTGTTGGGTTCTTCAGGCTGAACTTCGTATAATCGGTGCCTGCCTCGTCATTGCCGGCGGAACCACCGGTAACGATTGTGCCCGTTTGGTGGTCAAATGTGCTTTTTACGGTACCGGTTGTTGACGTAGAAGTTGTTTTTTTGATCTGGTAAATTCTTCCATCCGCGAAGTTACTGACGTAAAAACTGTCATGCAGACAACTGTAGTTGATGTTTCCAAGCGCCGGCCCCTTATTAGGCAATGTGGCGAACTTGTTGACCGCGCCTGTTGCTCCGTCAATTCTGTAAACGACTCCCGGCAAGGCGGTGGTTACCGGTGCCTTGGTGAAATAGGATGTCGTGGCCGTTACGTAGACGTTGCCTTGACTGTCCAGCGTTAGCCCAAACACATCTCCTATTTGGGTGGTCGCCCATTCCGGGAGGCGATAACGCTGGGCCGCCCAATTGGTATCGAGCGGTATGCCGGTATTCTCGTTCTTCAGATCCACTACAACCACCGATGATCCGCCCAATAGCTGACCTGTGACGATGGCAATCTGCCCGGTAAACGCCGAATACGTTTGGGCCGGGGTGGCCGCGTTACCAGGCCTGTCGGGAAAACTTGATGGTTTCATTCCACAACAAAAGCCTGGAGGCACATCTATCTGGGCGTTCACACTCTGAGGTATTGCGTAACTAGCAAGCATGATCGCCAGCAGGGCTAAAACTAAATTCAATTTGCGTAACATCAATTTTTTCTCCTTGTGAATAATATGCACGAAGCCTTTTCCCTCGATGCTTACTATTAGCGAAGAAAATCGGCAAAACGTATCACGCCTGGGCTAAAATATTTGCTTCCTACGAAATTTCCGGGAGGTAACGTTTATTTGGAAATCGCTATGACGCGACCATGGCAAGCAATGCGACGACGATCGTTAATTTTTAAAGCGGATCTTCCTATTCAGAGATGCGCTATAAAAATAGCTAACGTAAAGGTAACGGGCATGCCGCTTTTTGCGTATCTAGTTTTAGCCCAATGTTGGCATTTTTCATGGAAAGGATATGTAGTACCAATTGTTCTGATAGATAAATGGTGTCACTCCGGGTGGGACGGCTTGAACAAAACAATGTGAGCCGTCGTACCAACTGCCGGGATACGGGCATTGGTTCCCTGGTTTTTTGGTGTAGTAATAATTACCTGCCCAGACAAAAGCCAGTGTCCCGGTGGGCGCTTTGCCTATATGACAGTTCGCGCCATCGAAAGTGCCGCCTTTTGTGCATGCCGTGAGTCCGCAGCCCCTTGTTGTCACAGTTGCATCTTCCCACGAAAACAACGTGTATTTCCGTTTGACCTTAAAATCATAACTTGTACCGCACGTCAGACCGCCAACGTCGTAGTACCATCTTGGGCCGGAATTACCTGCCCCCACTATTACATTTGCGTCCGTAACATCAGTTTCCGTCCACGCAAATATACCTGCCGAAGATTTCTTCCACTTCACTTTGTACGTTTTTCCAGAAATTGCATCCCAGGATAATCCTATTGTTGTTGCATTGCCGGTATTCGCGGCTCCGGTTAAGTTCAAATTATCAAAGGCCAATGCAACATTGGCTTGAAAACCAATTGCCAGAACAATAAAAAAATATTTCATACTAATCTCCTTCGTCAGCAAAACTCAATTACCTAACACTTTCATCTCTTTTTCACCCTAAACTCAGATGTACATAACGCATTTCCCTCGATGCTTACTATTAGCGAAGAAAATCGGCAAAACGTATCATGCCGGGTCAAAATAATTGTTTTTTGTGAAATTCTTAGGAGATCAGGATCATTTGGAATTCGGCGTTGCATCCCAAAGGCGGATATTTTCGTGGGAACCGTGCGAGATGAGCGTGTTGCCATCGGGGGTGAAGGCCAGAAAATGTGTTCGCGTGGAATTTGTGCGGATGGCAAGGACCTGAGCCCTTGTTTCGGTGTCCCAGAGCCGAATCACTCCTTCGCCGCTTACCGAGGCTAGACGAGTGCCGTCGGGTGTAAAGGTCAATGCAAAGATGAATCCGGCGTTTCCTATCAGGGTGTCGAGCAATTTGGCATCTTTGGGGTTCCAAAACCTGATCACGCCGTCGCCCGAGCCGGTGACAAGGGTTTTCCCATCCGATGAAAATATGGCGGACACAATCAGCTTTGGCTGTTTGCCCAGATCGGCAATTATCGCGCCCGTTTCGAGATCAAAAAGTTTTGCCGTTTTGTCATAACTTGCTGCAAAGACCTTTTGGCCGTCCGGCGAGATGGAAGCGGCACTTATCTGGCTTTCAAATGAAAATATTTCCCGCATTGGCAGCCCGTTCCCCACCTCCGATAGAATTAGCTTGCCGTCGTTTCCCCCCGAAACGAGCCGCGTGCCGTCGGGCGTAAAAAGTACCGATTTAATGCAAAAGCGTGTGTCCGAGCCGCATTCATGAGCCTTAAACCGTCGAATTTCCTCGCCGTTTTCGGTGCTTCGCAATGAGATTGTGCCATCGCGATTCCCCGTCGCAACGATCGTGCCGTCAGGCGAAAAACTCCCCGCATCTGTAGTGTCGGTAGACATAAAAGTTTTGGCCGATCCAAGTGGAACGCCGTAGAGCATTTTGGTGCTATATTTTCGCCGTTCAAAGCTGTCGGTCGCGATCGTGGTCCTGTCGGCGCTGATCGCCGACCAGAGGGTTCCGGCGCTGCTCCAATCGCGAAACGACGGTGGATTGACGATCGCCGCTGAATCGAACAGATAGGTATTGAAATCCGTACCCGAAGTCGCCACAAACTTACCATCGGGTGAAAACGCGACGCCCCACGCATCGGCGAAATGAACGCGCAAATTCTGCACTTCGACCCCTTTTTCTGTTTCAAAAAAGCGGACCGTCCGGTCACTGGCGACCGTCGCCAACAATTTCCCGTCGGGCGAGAAAGCGAGATCATTGATTTTTGAGTTTGGCTGTACAATTTCTGACAGTTTCCCCCCCCTGGCCGAATCATATATTGGGATCGACGAGTTTACAGCGCCAAGAGCGAATCGGGAACCGTCGGGTGAGATGGCGACGGCCAGACTTGGAATGTGCTCTTTAGTTTCAATGACTCGTCCCGTCGATACGTCCCAGATACTTGCGCCATGCTCATGGGCGACGATCAAGCGTTTTCCGTCCGGCGTGAATTGGAGATCCTGAGATTCCTGTGGTCTCCCATCCAATTGAATATTAAATTTTTTCAATTCGGTTCCATTTTCGGCGTTCCAGATGCGAATGGTGCCGTCGCGGCTTCCGGTCGCGATCAGTTTGCCGTCCGGGGAATAACCGATCGCCCGCACACGCGCTTCATGCCCCTTTAACGACAGCGTTTCCGTTCCGTTTTCGGCATTCCAGACTTTTACCGAATTGGAATTAATATCTCCCGACGCAGTGGCAAGAAAACGCCCGTCAGGTGAAAACTCCAAACGCCATATGTTTTTTTCCGGCTTTTCGGTAATTGCAAGCAGGCGTCCGCCCGGTACTTCGTAAATGCGGGCAAAACCGTCGTTGCAAGCAGTGGCCAACCTTGTACTATCGGGCGAAAACGCGACGTTCCAGACCTCGCCCGGATGGGCGATGGTCAGCAGACGGCCTTTAGGATGCGCAAGATTGTATAAGAAATTCCATTCCCAGCCTCGAAAGTCGGTGCTTTCGTACCGCTCAATAAGCTGATTCATCTGAGATAAGTTGGCGTTTTCGTATGATTGCATCGCTAGATTCATATCCGACGAATAAGCCCGCCGCAAGCTTTCACGAGCCTGTTTTCGCGAGACGTAGGCAGACCATGCCGTGACGCCGATAAGGCCGAGAAGCAAGCCGAATATTAAACATGCTGAAATTACGCTTGTTCGATTACGTCGGACGAATTTTGCGAACCTGTAAGCAGACGAGGGCTGCCGGGCAAGAATGGGCAGATCGTTAAGATGTCGCCTCAGGTCCGACGCGAGAGCTTCCACCGTTTGATAACGCTCATTCGGGTCCTTGGTCAGAGCCTTAAGCACGATCGTGTCCAAATCGCCCCTGAGCGGCTGCGGGTCGCGTGCGGTGTGAATCCGTCCGTCCGAAGCGTCATTCTCATCTGTTGGTGTCGATACGGCGACGCTTGGCAAGACAGGTGTTTCTTCGGTGATCGCCTTCAAAATATCGGGCAGCGATTTGCTTTTCAGGTTGAGCGGGAGCCGTCCGGTCAGCAGTTCATAGAGTATTACGCCAAGGCTATAAACATCGCTGGCGGTGGTGATATTTTCACCCTTTAATTGCTCGGGGGATGCGTAATTCGGCGTCAGAATATTCGCTCCGACCGTAAGCTCCGTTGTAATATCCAGAAGCTCCGGGTTAAGCAGTTTTGCGACACCAAAGTCAAGCAGTTTGGGCTTTCCTTCGCGGGTTACAAGAATATTCGCGGGTTTCAGATCGCGATGAATTATCAGGTTCTGATGAGCAAACTTAACAGCCTCGCAAACTTCAAGAAATAGGTCGATCCTTTGCCGAATCGACGGATTTTCGCGTTGGCTGTATTGGGTCAGCGAAACGCCTTCGACGTACTCCATAACGAGATACGGCGTGCCCGTTTCAGTCGTACCCCCGTCAAGCAGGGCGGCGATTGACGGGTGGTTAAGCTTGGCGAGGATTTGCCGTTCACGGCGGAAATTCGCAGAATTAGCTTTATCCGTAAATATCGGTGAAATCAGTTTGACGGCAACTTTCTGACGAAACTCTTTGTCCTCCCGTTCACACAGGTAAACCGCTCCCATTCCGCCTTGCCCTATCAAACCGGTAATCGCGTATTTACCTATTCGTTTACCGATCGGATGCGACAAAGGATCGACGTCGAGTTCGTCGATCATGCCATCGAACGAGGGGTCTTCCAGACTATCGTCACCGCGACTCGCGGCATCGAGCAAATCTCTAATGCGCCGGGCGAGCGGTTCATCGCCGCCGCACCGGTCGCGAATTATTTTTTCACGCTCCGATTCAGGGCCGTCCAAAACATCGTCAAAGATCGCATCGATTTTCTGCCACTCGCTTGGCGACGTTTTATCCATTACCCGTCAATTCTAAATAAAGAAAGGCCTTTGATTTAAGCCATTCACGCTTTACCGTGACCTCCGAAACACCCAGAACGACTGCGATTTCCGATGCGGTAAGACCGCCAAAAAACTTTAGTTCCACTATTCTGGATTTTCGAGCATCCACAACTTCGAGGCTATTCAACGCGTCGTCAAGCTTAACCAGATCAATCGATTTGGCCGGAACCGCAAGCTGAAGAGATTCGATCGAAATCTCGCTAAAACCGTGCGCTCGATTTGCACTTCGCCGCCTTGCTCGATCGGTCAGCAGATTTCGCATGATGCGGGCGGCCACGGCGAAAAAGTGGCAGCGGTCCTGCCAATCCGTTTCCCGTGAATCTATGAGCCGCACATAGGCTTCATTGATCAATTCCGTCGTCTGAAGCGAGATAAATCGATTTTCGCGGCGAAGATGCCGGCGGGCTATTTGTTTCAGCTCCTTGCTTACAAATGGAACAAGCCGGGATAGGGCCGCATCGTCACCAAAACGCCACTCGGACAAATATCTTGTAACGTCGATAGAGGCCGCATGCTCCATAGATATTACATACCATATCATTAAAGACGAGTTTTATCTGCCAAGTTTCCTCTATGATATTTCTGACCTCAAAAACACCATGCGAATTTGTAAAAACCACGCGCTGGTTCGGCATGTATTTTAATTAGAGCTTGTAATGAGGTACGATTTTGCGGGATAGATATTTAACAATTAAAGAGACGGCATACTGCAAGAAACTGATTCGAGGCTTAAGGCCGGTTCGTAGACGTGGTGAATGTATCCGGAGGAAATGAAAAACGATTTGAGATTTACAGACAAAATCCCAAATCGAAACTCTAAAACTAAAATGCCGGAGAGAACGCGACTCGCATCTGTTATTCCAGCCCGATAAAATCAACATTTGCAAGGTCGCCGGTTGGCACGACCGTCTGTGATTGATAGCGGAAACGTCGCGAAACGATGCGGATCGTGTATGAGAATCCGGGAGCGACATTGTCAAAAGTGTAGAACCCGAACGAACTCGTTGTCGCGGTTCTCAGGACACCGTTTGGATCGGTCAGCGTGACGCCTGCGTTTCTCAGGCCGGTAGCGCCGTCCGATGTGAAGACCCGACCGGAGATCGTCACATTTGCCAATGGAGCCGCGATGCCGCCCCAGAATCCGCCGCCCAACTGGAATGTCCCGCCCGAAGATGTGATGCCCGCGACAGATTGGCCCATCGTGCCGTCAAGCGTAAATCCACCGCCCGTGGCCTGCCCGCCGCCGCCCGCGATAACGCTCTTTCGGATGACAAACGTCCCGCCCGATTGGGCCGACGCCGACGCTATCAAAAACACAATCGCCAGCAGCAGCGACACCAATCGGTGATTATTTCGTTGATTTTTGGCTTGCATAATTTGACCCTCCGACTTCGGCTACCTATGGACACGTCACGGAAATCGTTGACAAGGCTCCCGTATTTCCAACGGTGATAAACCAACACGCTCCGTTTGGTGATGTTATGATCAAGCTGTTCGGACTCGAAACGTAGATGCTCCCGCCGGTCACTTGCAACTTTGAGTTCGGCGTCGCCGTACCGATACCGACATTGCCGCCGGTATCCTGCAACACTACCCTGCCCGCACTTGCGGCGGAGCGAATAAACCAGTTGCCATTGATACCAAAGTGAATATGGCTCTGATTGGGGCCGATGTTCGTCGCCTGAAATGTTGCGGTATTATCGCCGGCCGTATTTTTGGTCGAAA
>JAYVDQ010000480.1:0-7286 GCA_043749325.1 Chloracidobacterium sp.
GAGCAGCTTCGTGAAACTGACGATCCGTACATCCTCCGGTTTCTCCGGGGAAAGTAAACAAATATGGCATCGCGGCAACAAAAATTGACCCTGAGTGAGCTTCGCGTCGGTATTTTTATGCTGGCGGCCCTGTTGGTGACGGGATTTTTGATCCTCAATTCCAGCGGCGACTTTCATCCGTTTGAGAAAAGGATGCGGCTGAAGTCGCGTTTTCCAAGCGCCGATGGACTGCACGCCGGGGCTGACGTCCAACTCGCCGGTGTTTCGATCGGCAAGGTCGAGGAAGTCAAATTTTTACCGCCGGACGCTCCGCCGGGTGAGCGTATCGAAGCAACATTCCTCGTCGTCGAGGAACTGGATAAAAAACCGATAACCGAGTTAATTCGTACTGATTCGACCGCTCAACTGGTTGCGACGTCGATGCTCGCCAACGATAAGATGATTAACATCGTTCCCGGCACGACAAAGGGCCAGCCCGTTGGAGACAATTCGATCCTGACTTCGAGTTCAGCGATCTCGCTCAACCAGTTGACCGCTACGGGCAATGAGCTTTTGACGCAGATCAACAAAATTGCGGTGCCTGCGAATGAGATCTTGAATAAGGCTAATCAGGGTGAGGGCACTCTCGGCCGCATCATCAACGACGAATCGCTGTACAAGAGCCTTGATGCCACGGTAAACGAAACTAAAGCCACGATGACGCGTCTCCAGACGGCGCTCGACAAAATAAACAAAGGCCAGGGCAGCGCCGGAAAGCTTGTCAATGATCCCGCGCTCTACGACAGCTTGAACAAGACCGTCTCTCATCTCGAATCGATATCCGCCGACATCAAGGCTGGACGCGGCTCAGCCGGAAAATTTATCAGCGACGACGCGATGTACAATGAAACACGCGAGGCCGTTGCCGAACTTCGGAAAGCGGTGGTTAAGATCTCGGATATCGCCGACGATGTAAAATCCGTAACCGGGGATCTGAAAGACGGTAAAGGAAGCGCCGGTAAGCTTTTGAAAGACGATAAACTCTACGAGGAAGCAAGGACAGCGATCGAGAGATTCAACTCCACGACCACGCATTTAGAGGCTATTCTCGCCGACGCACGGGGCGGCAAAGGTACTATAGGCAAACTGCTTACCGACGAGACGCTTTACAACAGCATCAACCAGACTGCTTCGAACGTGAACCAATTCACCAGCGAAGGCACTAAACTGCTCTACGATTTTCGCCAGAATCCGAAGAAATTCCTTCGCATCAAGCTCGCGATCTTTTAATACCAAATATTTTCAGATTTTGATTGTGTTGATACATCCGATGATGTATATTATACGTTGAATGTGTAATTTATGCACATTCAACGCACGGGATCGGTATGAATATGCAGAAACGAGAACGCCACGATCTAATTTTGAGTTTGATCATCTCCGAGCATATCGGCCGGCAGGATATCTTGGCCGAAAGGCTGGCACAGCGGGGCTTTCACGTAACGCAGGCAAGCGTCTCACGCGACCTTGAGGAACTCGGCGTTGTAAAAGTCGACGGCCATTATGAATTGCCCAGAACTCCTGCCGCGGTGATGGAGTATGGATTGAGATCGCTGGAAACAGCGGGTGATAATCTAGTCGTCGGAAAATGCGATTCAGGGTTGGCGTCCGCGATAACGGTCCGCATCGATGGCGGCCATATCGACGAGATCGTCGGCACGATAGCCGGTGACGACACGATTTTTATTGCGGTCCGAGATTCGGTGCACCAAGCGGTAGCGATCCAAAAGATCTGGGCATTATTTTCCGCATAAGACGGCTGGTGATATGAACGTTATCGAAATCGAAAAAATTGGATCTGTCGTGTCACGGCTGGGTTTCGGGCGGTCGATTACGGTCAAGGCCAATTCTCTTACTCCAAAGGCCGGTGACGTGATCGCCGTCCGCGCCCTTTCTGAAAGCGTCACATACGGTAATCTGGAGCTGCCGTCAGGCCGCCTGGCAAAGATCGTGACCGGCGACGTTTTACTTGGCGCGGTGGGAAAAAGAAGAGCCTTGAAAGGATTTGTGGGCGAGGTTCCTGAGACCGTAAAAGCCGGCGATCGTTTGCATCTGCTGAATATGGGCGGGGTGATCGGCGTATGCAAAGGCCATCACTCGTCATTTTCGGACGCGATCGAGGTTGAGGTTGAAGGTCTTGCTTGCGACTCCGAGGGAAATATCCTGAACATCGGCGACGGTGCGTTGACGCCCGCCGAATCTTTGGCCCCGACGGCGCCGCTTGTAATGATCGCGGGCACATGCATGAACTCCGGCAAGACTGTCGCCGCGACGGAGATCATCAAACAGGCGGCGAATGCGGGGCTTCGTGTCGCCGGGGCGAAAATGTCAGGCATTGCCTGTCTCCGGGACACGCTCCATATGCAGGACAATGGAGCGTTTGTAACGGCCAGTTTTCTTGACTGCGGACTTCCCTCCACGGTTGATCATGACGATCTGGCGTCGGTTGCAAAAGCGATACTCAACCATCTAAATTCGTTCGAGCCGGAGTTGATCGTCGTCGAGCTTGGAGATGGTATTGTAGGCGGGTATTCAGTCGATGTTGTTTTGAAAGACGAAGAAATACGCGATGCTGTCTCATCCTTTGTTTTCTGCGCATCGGATTATGTCGGCGTGATAGGTGGAGCGGCTGTTTTGAAAGATCTAGGGATAAACATTGACGTTGTGGCCGGTTCGGTCACCGATTCGCAGATGGGAGAGGATTATATTACAGAGCATTTCGGCTTTCCGGCGGGCAACGCGCGGCGAAATGGCCCGCGATTATTTGATCTTGTCTATTCCCCTGTAAAGGAATCTGCAACGGTTGTATAAATGAATAGTTCGACCGAGAAAATCCGTGTTGCGATCTTTGGCGGCTCCGGCTACGGTGGGAGCGAGTTGCTGCGCATTTTGCTGGTTCACCCGAATGCGGAAATTGTTTTGGTTACAGCTAACGAGCACGCCGGAAAGGCGGTCAGCGATGTACACAAAAATCTGCTTGGGCTGACCAACCTAAGATTCGTAAGCGCTCCAGATGATCTTTCAGGCATCGGCGACCTCGATGTGGCCTATTTCGCGCTACCCCATGGTCAGGCATTGTCGTTAATCCCTCAGCTTCCTCAAAGCGTAAAGGTCGTCGATCTATCCGGTGATTTCCGGATTGACAATGCCGAAGTTTTCAAGACGTTTTACAAACTCGAGCACACAGCCACTGAGTTGCAAAACGAGTTTGTTTACGGTCTCACAGAAACAAATCGTGAAGAAATTCGAAACGCTCAATATGTCGCCAATCCTGGCTGTTTTGCGACAGCCACGCTACTCGCATTGGCCCCGATGGTAAAGAGCGGTCTTCTGACCGGTAAAGTGATCGTCGATGCCAAGACCGGTTCCAGCGGTTCAGGAGCGAAGGCAGCCGCGAATACGCATCATCCGCACCGGATGAATTCGTTTTACGCCTATAAGCCGTTTACCCATCAACATGTTCCTGAGATCGAGCAGCATCTGCGCTCCGTTGGCGATTTTGCCAATGAGCTTGTATTCATGACGCACAGTTTGCCCCTGTCGCGTGGGATCTTTGCATCGTGTTATCTGGAAACTTCGGTACAAATGGCTAACGAAGACCTGGAGCACCTCTATCGGCATTTTTACGAAGATTCTTTTTTTGTGCGGATTGTGGATGGCTCGCCGGACATTAATTGGGTGAAAAACACCAATTTTTGTGACATAGCTGTTCACTCCCACGGAAAACAGCTCGTGGTATTTTCTGCTATCGACAATCTTGTCAAAGGAGCCGCAGGGCAGGCCGTGCAGAATATGAACCTTATGTTTGGCCTCGATGAAACAACCGGCCTCATTTTCACGGGGAGCAACCCATAAAAGATGAATTTTTCTGAAATAAAAAGACTCGAAGACGAATGCCAGCTTACGACCTATAAGAAAATGGATATCTCGGTCGAACGCGGCCGCGGGGCGTGGGTCTGGACAAGCGAAAGCGACAAATATCTCGATCTGTACGGCGGCCACGCGGTATGTGCGACCGGTCATTCGCACCCGCATGTTGTCAAGGCTATACAGGAGCAGGCAGAAAAAGTCCTGTTCTATTCGAATCTCGTGTATTCCGAAATGCGTGCCAAAACGGCTGAAAAGCTCGTGTCCGTCGCCCCGAAAAGCTTAACAAAAGCCTTCTTTTGCAATTCAGGCACCGAGGCCAACGAGAACGCCATGCGGATCGCCCGCATGGCGACCGGACGTGAAAAGGTGATCACCTTTACCGGCGGATTTCACGGCCGGACAGCAGACTCGATATCGGCGACATTCCTAGGCAAATATCGCGAGATCGGGAAGCCAAATGTTCCGGGGCATGTGTCAGCCGTATTCGGCGATATCGAGAGCGTCAAAGCGGTTGCCGATCAGGAAACAGCCGCCATAATGCTCGAACCGATCCAGTCGATGGCTGGTGTAACCGAGGCGTCGCCAAGGTTTTTTCAGGAATTGAGTCAGTTGTGCGACGATCTGGGCATCGTGCTGATCTTCGATGAGGTGCAGACTGGAATCGGACGGACGGGTAGCTGGTTTTTTGCGGGAAGCGATGCGGCTGATGGCGTTGAGCCGGACATTATTTCACTTGCCAAAAGCCTCGGCAGCGGCGTCCCGGTCGGCGCGTGTCTGGTAAAACACCGCGTTGCCGAGCACATTAAGGAAAACGACCTTGGTACCACGTTTGGCGGCGGAATGCTTGCGATGGCAGCGGTCCTCGCGACACTTGAGGCGATCGAGGCCGACGACATGATCGCGAACGCCCATCGCGTCGAACAGCACTTGCGTGATTCCCTTTCCGGCGTCAACGGTGTCAAAGCCATCCACGGCAAAGGCTGTCTGCTCGGCATTGAGTTTGACGAGCCGTGCGGACCGATCCATAAGAGACTGCTCGCAAAAAATATAATTACCGGAACATCGAGTAACCCAAATGTGCTGAGGCTGCTCCCGCCCTTGATGGTCGGTTTGTGCGAGATCGATATGCTGGTCGAGGAGTTGCGGGCATGACCAATTTTTTAAAAACATCGGACTTTGACCGGGCGAATCTCGACGCATTAATCGAATCCGCAATGCTGTTAAGAGCCACGCCTTCGAATACCAGGCCGCTTGCCGGGAAATCCATCGCGCTTGTGTTTTTTAACCCGAGCCTTCGTACCCGTGCATCGATGCAGGTCGGTATTTACGAGCTTGGCGGCAATGCGGTTATTCTTGAGCCGGGCGGAACGTCGTGGACGCTCGAGCATCGCGAAGGAGCGGTGATGGACAGCAATGAGACCGAGCATCTGGCCGAATTTGTGCGGGTTTTGGAGCGATACGTTTCGGCGATCGGGGTGCGGACGTTTGCGGAACTGAAGGATTGGGAAACTGAGCGAACGGACCCGATCCTTAACGCTTTTAAGAAGTACGCCAGCGTTCCCATTATCAATCTCGAATCGGCGATGCATCATCCATGCCAGGCGATGGCGGATATGATGACGATCCGGGAAACGCTTGGTCCGGCGAAGAAAAAAGTTCTCCTGACCTGGGCGTGGCACCCGAAACCGCTGCCTATGGCGGTGCCGAATAGCTTTGCGTTGGCAGCGGCGCAATTTGGACATGATCTGCAGATCACTCATCCAGCGGGTTATGAGCTTGATGAGGAGCTAGTAGCGGAGATCGAGCAGCAAGCGGCGGCAAATGGACGAAGCGTCGAATTTATGAACGATGTTCACGCCGCGTATGACGGCGTTGAGGTCGTATACGCCAAAAGCTGGGGCGGCAAGCAATTTTACGGGGCGACGGAAAAGGATGTCGAATTTAGAGCAGATCTGCGAGACGACTGGATCGTTGACGAGGCGAAAATGAGCCGGACGAATGACGCGATATTTATGCACTGCCTGCCGGTCCGGCGCAATGTGATCGTGACCGATGGCGTTATAGACGGCCCAGGATCGGTGGTGATCGACGAGGCTGAAAACCGGCTTCACGTGCAAAAGGCAATAATGACGGAGCTAATCAAATGAATATCGAAAACCTCGATCTGCTTCGGGAGGCCCTTCCCTACATCCAGCGGTTTCAGGGTAAGACCTTTGTGGTGAAATTGTCCGGCAAGGTGACTGAGGACAAGGAAAATCTTGCATCGCTCGCCGAGGAGCTTGCCCTGTTGCATCAGGTCGGAATTCGCATTTGCGTCATCCACGGGGGTGGCAAACAGCTCAACGAACTCGCCCAGAAATTGGGCGTCGTCCAGACCGTGATCGAAGGCCGCCGCGTAACCGACGACGACACGCTGGAACTCGCCAAAATGATCTTTCGCGGCAAGATCAATACGGAGATTTTATCGCAATTTCGCCGACGGGGCGTAAAGGCTGTAGGTTTGTCGGGTATTGACGGCGGCGTCGTGACGGCCGCCAAACGCCCCCCCAAAGACGTCCTTAATAAAGAAACCGGCGAAACAAAAATTGTAGATTTCGGTCATGTCGGCGATGTCGTTCGGATCGACACGTCGCTCTTGAACACGATGCTCGATAGCGGCTATCTCCCGATCGTATCCTCGCTAGGGGCCGACGATGACGGCCGTATTTTCAATATTAACGCGGACACGATAGCGGCCGAGATCGCGGCCGATCTTGGAGCCGAGAAATTAATTCTACTCACCGATGTCAACGGCATTTATCTTGACGAAGGCAATGAGGACACAAAGCTCTCGCGTTTGACGGTAGCGGATGCCACGCATATGATCGCGTCCGGACGGGCGACCGGCGGCATGATCCCGAAGCTCGAAAATCTTATTTCGCTGCTGAGCCGCGGCGTGAGTTCGGCACACATCATCAGCGGCACTACGCGCAACGCCATATTGGCCGAGGTCTTCACCGACGAAGGTACCGGTACAATGGTGGTTCGGTAGCCAGTCAGCCCCTCCGATCTTCAGGTCTTTTTATGCTCCGGTGAACAATGGGTTTCGCCTTGTTTGTATACCTGCCTTGCACTCTCGATCAAGCAAACGTACATTACATTATCCCGATATTATTTAGAATCTTAAAAAAAGCAGCTTCACGTTCGAAGCGAATTCAGAAACCCGCCATTGAGAATCTTCCCGGGCTCGCATCCTGCTCTTCGAGGCAGCGCTCCTAAGTTTGTGCTTAATGCCAAAACCCAGAGGATGTAACCCTATGAATCTGTACCGTCGCCGCACTTTACGCTTTGTTTTTAGCAGCGTTGTTTTTCTATTCGCCGTTGGTTTGGTCATGGCC
>JAYVDQ010000481.1:0-4839 GCA_043749325.1 Chloracidobacterium sp.
AACTACGGTTACTACAATTACAAACGCCTGAATGAGACGCTGAGTCCCTAGTTTTGCTCTGTGACCTTTATGTCTTCACTTTGTGTACTTTGTGATTAAAATCCGTTATCACAACGACCAAAAAGTGAAGACACTAAGGACGCAAAGAAAAGAAAATGAGTGCTTCACGGTTTAGTCCCAGGATATTTTGGCTGATATTGGCAGATGCCGCCATGCTCTACTGCGGCGTGATCCTGGCAATGTACCTGCGCCTCGGCTTTTCTGGCTCTGAAAATGAGCTGAATGGCAAGAATGGCTGGTTTAAGATCGCTCTTGCGTCCGCCGTTTGTATTCTCATCCTCTATTTCTACGATCTTTACGATTATATCGTGATGACTAACCGCCGCGAGCTGATGCTGCGGCTTGTTCAGGCATTGGGCATCGCGTGGTCGCTGCTCGCGCTGCTCTTTTACTTTATACCGCAGCTGCTGATCGGCCGCGGTGTTTCGGTTATCTCGGTGCCGATCGTTTTGGGGCTGCTGCTTGGCTGGAGGGTTTGTATCCATCTGCTCACCGGCCATCCGGATATCGGTGAAAAGATACTCGTTGTCGGAACAGGCCAGACCGCGCTCGATACAGCCGAGGCCGTGTGGGAGAGGCGTGACGCGGGCTATCGCATCGTCGGATTTATTTCCGAAAATGGGGCAAAGCCGCGTGAAAAGCTTGGCCAGTCGGTGATTCTTGGGAAAGGGCCGGATCTCGAAGATGTCATTCGTAACGAAAAGATCGACCGCGTCGTGATCGCCGTCCGGGAAAGGCGCGGTGCGTTTCCGACCGAAGCCCTATTGAAAATGAGCCTCGCGGGTGACGTTTCTATCGAGGAATGCACGTCATTCTTTGAACGGATCACGGGAAAGGTCCACGTCGATATGCTCCGGCCGTCATGGCTGATATTTGCGGGGCGCAGGAGGGATTCGCCCGTGAAAATGGTCGTTCGCGAGGCATTTCACCGTCTCCTGGCGCTGCTTGGACTGGTTGTATCAATGCCTGTCGCGATTCTTACGGCGATCCTGGTAAAGATCGAGTCGCGAGGGCCGATATTTTATAAGCAGGAGCGCGTCGGCAAAAACGGCAAGGTTTTTAACGTCATCAAGTTTCGCTCAATGAAGACGGACGCCGAGGCTGACGGCAAGCCGATGTGGGCAGTTTCTAACGACGAACGCGTCACACGCATCGGCAGGGTCATCCGAAAGCTGAGGATCGATGAGATACCCCAGTTTTGGAATATTTTGAAGGGCGAGATGAATTTTGTCGGCCCGCGACCCGAACGGCCGCATTTTGTAAAGCAGCTCGCGACAGAAATCTCCTACTATGAGCATCGCCATCTGGTCGCACCGGGACTCACCGGCTGGGCACAGATCAAGTATCCGTACGGGGCCTCGGTCAGCGACGCCATACAAAAGCTGCAATACGACCTCTATTACATAAAGAATCAGAGCCTGACGCTCGATATGGTGATCGTCTTCGAGACCGTCAAGACCGTGCTGTTTGGTAAAGGCGGGAGATAATCTGGATTCGGCATAGCAATAAACGTTTACTAACGGGACGAGGAAATTTCAGATGAAAGCAATTCTATCATTCAACAAATTGACAGCGATCGCATTGAGCCTTTTGATGCTGACGGCCGCAGGTTTCGGCCAAACGGCTGATAAGGACAAGGACGCCAAAAAAGACGGCAAAAAGGTAACGGCCGCTCCGGCGGGTGAGAAACCGATTCCGCTGCCGGCCCCTTCTGTTACGCCCGTTGGCACGGGATCGACGGACGAGTCGCCCGAGGCGGAGGCGATCCTGCCGTACTACAATAATTACCTCAAGGAATATCGCCTCGGGCCGGGCGATGTCATTTCGGTCGAGGTATTTGGCCAATGTCCGGATTACTGCAAGCTGTCGATCCCGATCCCGCCTAACGCGAGGATATCGTATCCGCTGGTCCGCGAGGGTGTTCTTGTCGCCGGAAAGACGGTCGAGCAGGTCGCCGCCGAGATCACAAAGAAGCTGGACGAATTTATCATTGACCCCAAGGTCACGGTCACGCTTGATAAGGCCATGGCCACGCGTTACAGCGTAATGGGCAACGTCATGACTCCGGGCGTACGCGTGATGGACCGAAAGGTTAGCGTTTACGAAGCCATCCTCGATGCCGGCGGCGTCTCGAAGACCGGCGATAAAAAGAAGGTGGCCGTCGTCAGCTACGGCAAGGACGGACGCCTCTCGCGTCGTGTCGTAAGCCTCGCCGACATGGAGGCGGGCAAGGCCGAAATGGTTTTTCTGAGCCCCGGTGATCAGGTGTTTGTGGCTGGAAAAGGATTCAGCATTGAGAAGGTTTTCCAGATCATGGCCAGCGCGAGCAGCCTAAGATATATGATAGGAAGCCCTCTTTAAATGCAGAATACAGAATTCTGACTGCTGATTGCCGAATGCTAGATGTTATGCGATCGATAAAAATATTCACGTTTCTATTCATTCTGCTGTTCTGTCTTCAGACGGCCAATGCGGAGTGGGTGAAGCAAAACACAAATACCTTTGCATGGTTTCGCGATGTGTTCTTCGTCAACGCGAGCAAGGGCTGGATCGTCGGCGATAACGGCACTGTTATGGCCACGATGGACGGCGGTTCGACGTGGACGCCGTCCAAAAAATTCACTAACGATACGCTCATTCAGGTGCATTTTACCGACGAGATGAATGGCTGGCTGCTATGCCAGCGCGACATCTACGCCCGCGGGGCAAACGCTTCGTCGTACCTCAGACGGACGACCGACGGCGGCATGACGTGGAACAAGATCGAGTTTGAGGGGGCCGGGCGCGAGCGCGTGACCAAGCTGCTCTTTAACCCGGACGGCAAAGCCACGGCGTTTGGCGAGGGCGGCATTTTTTACAAGCTACAGGAAGACGGTGTCACGTGGAAAAAGGTTCAGACTGCCATCCATTTCCTGCTCCTCGACGGTTCGTTTGGCGACGAACGCGTAGGAGCGATAGTGGGGGCCGGCGGGACGATCATGTTTACCGACGATTCGGGCTTTACCTGGGAAAAGGCGACGCTGCTTGGCGACACCGACACTAAATTTAACGCGGTGTATTTCGCCGGCACGAAAGGCGGATGGGCGGTCGGGACGCAAGGCCGTATTTTTCGTTCAAATGGCGGTGCAAAACTCTGGCGGCAACAGCAATCCGACACGACATCCAATCTCAACGACGTTTATTTTTCAAGCCCGACCAGCGGCTGGGCCGTCGGTGACGATGGTATTATCCTCCGCACACGAGACGGCGGCGCTGTGTGGTATCGCGTAAATTCGAAGACGACACACAGACTCGAAAGGATCTCCTTCTCCGGGGATAAGGGTTGGGCTGTTGGGTTCGGTGGAACTATCCTAACTTACAATGACGGCCCCGATAACACCGATCCGGGTGCGAAACCGAGCTTACAGAGACGAGGCTGATCAGAGCGTTTAGGGATTCGGATTGAATGCGGCCGGCGTGAATTTTCACGTCGGTCTTTTTTTCGGCAACGCGACTGATCGTGAGCGCATCTCTAAGCCCAACGATTAGTTCGGGAGCTTTCCGGTCTGTCGCTTGGTAAATAATTTCGAAGCCGCAGAGCCGGAGTTCGGGCAGTTGGCTTTGCTTTGAATTGTAACTTTTTCATAGTTAACGTATAGTTAGTTGAACACAAAAAATTTGAGATGCGACGGACGATGATAGTCCTCGCTATAACGTAAGCTATCCGAATCGTTAGGGGGGGAAATGTTTAAGAAAAGCTTATTTCAGGGCAAAGTACTATCAATTTCGGCTGCGCTGGTCTTTCTAATGACCGTTACCATTTCAGGCCAGACGAACAAATTCACAAGCGTTTACACAGACACGACCAAGCAATGCAAGGGACAGGAACCCACCTTTACCTGCACCGGCTACGGCGGTTACAAGATCGTGCTGGGTATTGGCGGCGTGTTTCAAAGTGCGGTGATCGAATCGAAGACAACGGACTACAGCCTTTCCATCGCCCAACACCAGTCCGTCGCCTGGAATCCGACGGTCGAATGGCGAATGGCGGACGGGAAGCCTTTCGCGGTCATCGTCAGGGTGGACGTCAATGATCAGGACGCCACTATACCAAAGAAAACGGGCGAGCAGTTGGCGATTTTGGGATTAAAAGGTTACGAAAATATTTCCGAATCGATCGACGCAAAAACTCCGAGAGCTAATGAGAAAGCTCGTGAGATAGCGGATAAAGGCTATGAATCCGCAAAAGGCGGTGCTATGCAGGCCGACGCGGCCTACACGGACGGAAAGGGAAGCCTTCTGACCGCCGCCCAGCTTGCCAAACTCGCCAAGCTCAACGCCGCCTCGGCCGTCCCGACATTTATACCCGAAGGCTACAAACTTGTGCGGTTCGAGATCCAGCCTCCTGAGCAACATATCGTCGTGTTCACGATGACCTACGCGGGCCCGTCGGGTAAGACGTTTAAGATCGAATCGAACAACGAAGGCCTTGGCGACATGGCCGTCAAACGCGAGGTCAAGGGGAAAGGCACGTACTTTCAGGACAGCGCCCTCGAAACCTCCGAATTTTACACCGGACACGACGAGCACGACGCAGATACGGTAGCTTCGGAATGGCTTTGCAGCCCGAAAAAATATTGGCCGAAGACGAGCAAAATTCAGCAGTGCTACCAATTCCTTGGCGACAGCAAAGCCCTTTCACCCGCGGAGGCGATGAAGGTGATGCAGTCGCTGCGATATCTGAAACATTGAAAACTAAACTGAAAAACAGGATGCCACAGGGCTAAATAAACTAAGGGG
>JAYVDQ010000482.1:0-3250 GCA_043749325.1 Chloracidobacterium sp.
TTCTTTCGCTGACGTATCTCGTCTGCGGCAAGGCCGATGCGTACGAAATCTTTTGATTCCAGCAACGCGGTGCAATCATCGGCGGTCAGACGTTCACCGTCTAGAGCTTTATCCAAAATAGGCTGTATGGATGCCTGCATTGCCTTTATTTTAGCAAAATACGAAATTAAACTGTAAGACACTCATGACAACACCCAAAGGCGTGAAATTGGAATCCACACTCGAGATCATCGAGGGTACTTCGTCCGTCTTGCACATTCTGCGTGTGCCGAAGGAAAAGGTCGCCCACTTCGGCTTTAAGGGAAACCTCCGCCGAGTGATATGCACGCTGAACGGCGTCGAAACATTTAACTGCTCGCTGTTTCCCAGCCGGGGTGATTATTTCATCACGCTGAACAAAAAGCTGCGTGACAGGCTCGGTATACAACCCGGTGACAATGTCACCATCGAACTAAAAAAAGACGAGAGCAAATACGGTATGCCGATGCCCGAGGAATTTGCCGAGGTGCTGCGCCAGGACCCTGATGGCAACCAGCTTTTCAACAATCTGTCGCCCGGCGATCAGCGGCTGATGCTCAAACTCATAGTTTTTGTAAAAGATGCCGACAGGCGAATCGCCCGAGCATTGGCTGGTATTGAGCTGTTAAAACGGTCGAATGGCAAATTTAATTATCACGACCAGCATCTCGCAATGAAAATCGTGACCTCTGTCGGGCCGGATATCAGGTTTGTACCTTGATGGCTAAACCACAAAATCAAGTTAAATTCAAGACCGAACTTGTCAGGTCTACCTCCGATTCCGGATGGCATTTTCTGCTCGTGACGGCGGACATTGTTGCAAAATTTGGTTTCGAAGGTAAGTCGAAGCGAATTGTCTGCACAATCAATGATGGTGAAGGTTTTCAATGTGCCCTGTTGCCGTGGGGTGATTTGTTTTACATTATCGTCAATAAAAAGAAACGCGACGATCTAGGCATTGTCGCCGGTGATACGGTCGATGTGCTGCTTGTAAAAGACGAGAGCAAATACGGCCTGCCGATGCCTGAGGAATTAGAGGAGGTGCTGAAGCAGGATCCGGATGGTGACCGGATGTTTCACGCCCTGACCGCGGGTAAACAAAGATCGATACTCTACCTCCTGTCCAAACCGCGGGACATCGACTTGCGCATCCATCAAGCTCTTATTATTGTCGAACATCTAAAGGAAAACGACGGCAAGATCATAGGCAGCATTCTTTACGAAGAGCTAAAACGGCCGATGTTTTGATTTCAAGCAAAAGAAAGCGGTCTGTTTTGGCCTATCAAAGCGTTTTTTGCGGCTAATTCAAAGTAAAGCTCCATCCCGCGCCGCATCGAATCGCTGACGGAATAGGAGATATTTTCCGACAGATACTTGCTCATCTCGTCGTGGCCGAGCGTGATCTCGGTCTCATAATTGGCGACGATCTCCTCGATATGTGCGAGGCCTTCGTCGCGGGCGGCGGCGAAATCTATATCGATGATTTCGCGACCCGTCATCCACATTGCAAAGACAAAACCGAAGCCGGTGTATTGCCGCCAAACCTCCGCGAGATCAAATGTGCGATATGCGGAATTGGCGGGCAATGCGGATAAGCGCAACGCCGGATCACCGATCAGCAAAGCTGCGTCCGAACCGGCAAGCATTGTGTCGATATCTGGCGTGGCGTCCGACCAGACTGGCTCGAATCCCAGAAATTCGCGAAAAATGATCTTTGTCAGTACAACAGAGGTTTGCGAGGATGTGTCCAGGGCAACGGAATGAACATCGCGCAGATCTCCACCTTTTGTGACAAGACAGACGCTTCGTACACGCTCGTTAGCTCCAACGCACACATCGGGAATCAGACGTATGTTTTCGATCATCTGATAAGCGATCACCGGCACGAGAGCCGCGTCTACACGGTCATGGGCCAGGAGTTCGGCTGACCGGGACGGTGCGGTATCGAGGATCATCTCGACCTTTCCGTGATTTTTGCCGTAGAGAAACGACCACACGAGCGGTGCGGTATTTGAGTAGCTCGAGGCGGAGATTCGCGGAGTGTTCATATCGAGGGAGCGGCCTTTACGCCAGCACATCCTGAAACTCAGGTGTTTTGTCTATCACTTTTTTTGTGTACGAGCATGTCGGGACGATCTTAAGGCCATTCTTGCGGGCAAATTCTACCCCGGCGGCAATCAGATCGCGTCCAATGCCCTTTCCGGCAAGCTTTGGATCTACTTCGGTATGATAGATCGTTATTTCGCCCGGGTTCGAATGAAAATAGAGCATCTCAGCCAGACGTTCACCGTTTTCCTCGACGAAAAACACTCCCTTTTTCCTTGTCTCTTCGTGTTCAATCTTGCCCATGCTCTTAGACTAAATAGAATGTCGCCGCCAATGCAAATCTTGTCTCCCGGCTTGTTTTACATTATTCTCTACGATTATGACAATTAGACACCTATCGCTCGCCGCATTTGTCGCGTCTGTTATGTCGCTTTCGATATTAGGCCAAGGGTCTGTGCTGGTAAATGACCCGGTAGCGGAGTCTGCAAAAATGGAGGCCGCAGCGGTCGAACCTGGAAAAACAGGTCTCGCGGCTTCCGAGCAGAGTTTATTTGAAAAATCTGTTTTGCCAAAGGTCCGCACGAAGCTGAAGTCCGAAGCGTGCGAAGAAACCATCGAGGTATCGGGCCGCGCGGAGGGTGCTTTTACTAAAGCCGGATTGAAACAAACGCTGATCTTTTATCAGTTCTGCCAGACCGGGAACGGCCTCGGCAGTGTCGGCGTTGCGGTAATCGAAAATGGCAAGGTGGTCGGTAATTATGTGTCCGTTGAGAGCGGTTGGTCGGCAGACGCAAAAGCATTGCCCGATGTAAATCAGAACGGCGTTGATGAGGTCGCGCTTTACTATTCAGGAGGCATGCACCAGGGTGCCGGCGGGACAGGGGTTGATATTATGGAAGTCTCGTCCGGAAGACTCACCGGCGTGGGCTGGTTTCTGGCCGAGGAATTTACGGAAACCTCGCCTGTTATGGGTTACAGAGTGACAGCCAACCCCGGCAAAATACCTGTTTTCTTCCGCGAAAAATATACCCAGAATGCCGCCGGAAAATGGAGAAAAACGGGCGCCGTCGTCCCGTTTAAGCTAAAAAAGGTCAACAGCGAATTCGTCTCGGTAAATTAGCATGAAACTCTACGACATAACTTTTCCTGTATCAGCCGAGACCCCGATATACAAGGGCGACCCGGG
>JAYVDQ010000483.1:0-5915 GCA_043749325.1 Chloracidobacterium sp.
AAATCGCTCCGTTGCTGAATACGAAGACATCCTGCGCAGTAATCTGGACGAAATAGAACGGTTGTCGCAAATATTTAATAATCTGCTGGTGCTTACACGAGCGGATGTCGGCGAGCAGCAGGTTTCATCCGAAATTCTCTCACTTGATGTAGTGGTAAACGGCGTTTTTGAACGCTTTTGGCACTATGCCGAAGAGAACGGCATAGACTACTCATTGGAGATCGCCAAGTCTGCCTACGTGCTCGGTGATCAAACCGCGATCGAGCAAATTATTTCTAACCTTGTTCAAAATGCACTCCTGTACACGCGGAGGGGAGGGAGGGTTTCGATAACCGTCGCGACCCCAGATATCGAAAGTGTCAACATTCAGGTAGAGGATACCGGCATCGGCATATCCGAGGCCGACCTCCCGCATATTTTCGACAGATTTTTTCGGGCACGCAACGCCCGGCTCCGCCGACGTGACGGTTCGGGTTTGGGTCTCGCGATCAGCAGTCTTCTCGCCAAATCAATGGGCGGAAGGATCACAGTCAAAAGTGAGGACAGCAAAGGAGCAAAATTTATCTTTTCCATGCCCTGCCTGAAATACCCATCGGACTAATTAGATGAAGAAATCTTAATCTAAACTTCATTCTCCGCTCATTAGCCTTTAGCTAAAATTTTCACAATGCCTCTTTAAGAGAGGTAATCCCCGAGGAGGAAAGTGAATGTTTTCAATCAGGGCGAAATTACGTTTTCCACACACGATGTTGATCCTCTTAGCCTCCTTCGTAGCGGTGCCGGCACAGACGGTCGATTCAAAAAATCCACCTTCGTTTCAAGATCCCGCAAAAGTAGCTAACTTGGATTTTTCGTTAAAAAAAGCAGAAACTCCGCTGTTAGTCCCCGCCGAAACGTCGCCGTCTGTGCCGCGACCATCCGCTAATCTTAGAGCGGCCCGTGAGACAAAGGCCGTTAATTCACCGAGCGTAAATGCCGCCGCCCTAGAGCATTTATCGATCGAAAATGCCATAGATCTGCTGACCAAAAATAACCTCAGCGTCATCGCGGCTCGGTATAATGTCGATCTGGTCCAGGCTCAAAAGCTAGTGGCCGCGCTCCGTCCGGCGGCCACCGTTACTGTCTCGATCAACCAATTGACCATACCGCGCCTTGTGAGAACCCCAAAGGAGTTTTACACAACCAATGGAAACGCGGCGGCCAATGCGAGTTATATGGTCGAATACGACCGTCTGATCGAGCGCGGCGGCAAGCGTAACCTGCGGGTTTCGCAAGCCGAATTAAACAGCCAGGCGGCCGAAGCCCTGGTGAGGGACGCTCTTCGCCAGCAGATCCAGCAGCTTAAACAATCATTTCTCACTGCACTTCTGGCACGCGAAAATTTGAGGGTCGCGCTCGACAGTTACCGCACATTTGATGCCAGTCGGACGGTCATCATGGCCCAGGTAAAAGAAGGTTACTCAGCGGGCGTCGACCTTAAGCGCGTCGAGCTGCAGAAACTCCAGTATCAGCGCGATGTCAGCACCGCGGAACAGGGCCTGCTGCAGTCTCTGCGGGATATCTACAATTTGATCGGGGTCGGCGACACACCGTCGGTCATCGACGATCTCAAGAATGTCAGCTACGACGATTCCTCATTTGTTCCGCAAATAAATTGGGAGATGTCGATACTCGATGGAAATTTGGAGATCGAGCCGGTTTTGCTTTCGGTGTCCGATCTGCGAAACACGGCGCTCCAGAACCGGCCGGACATCAAAAATGCGAAACTCAATCTCGAAGCCGCTAAGACCGGCGTGAAGCTCGCGCTCGCGCAACGGCAACGGGACATCACGCTCGGCGGGCAATATATGCGGTCCGGCAGCGACAATACCATCGGCGTCGTTGCTACTGTACCGCTTGACGTAAAGAGACGGGCGGATATTGCCGAGGCCCAGGCGCAGGTCAATGTCAAGCTTGCGGAATCACAACTGCGGCTTGTCCAAACGCAGGCTTTAACCGATGTTGAAAAGGCCTTTACGGCATATATGACCAGCCGGAGCCGTTTGCATCTTTTTACCGATCAGGCACTCGTCAAGGCTTTCGATGTACGCAAGATCGAGGAGATCTCGTATCGCGACGGCGCCAAAGGCCTGATCGACTATCTTGACGCCCAGCACATCTACAACCAGACGCTGCTCGATTACAACCAGGCCCGTTACGATTACCTGCTCAGCCTGACCCAATTGGAGGGCTATATAGGAACAAAGCTTTCGGGCAAATAATTTTTTTATGATGAATCAAATATGAAACTTATGAGGGAAATTAGAGAGGCCACGGAGCCCATTGATTCCGCCGAACAGATGCACGCGTCTCGCGAACCCCATGAAAATGACCTTAATGGACCAAGGTCTGAGAAATTCTCATTTGTGCATTTAACTGCAAATGAGACCGTTCTGATATCGACCCGTGATGATGAATTGAAAGATCTGGATGACGAATTTATTTCAGACGAACCGGCAGTTAAGCCCAAGAGCAGGATCGGGCGGCGAACCCTGAGCTGGGTGGTGACGTCATTTGTGCTCTTATTCACCCTGGCCTTTGCATATCGCTTTCTTTCGGTGCCAAAGGCTGCCGACGAATCAACCCCTCCGGCATCCGACGCTCAAAAGACTCTCGGGGCGATTTCCCTCTCGCCAGAGCAGAGGTCGAATATTTCGATCGAGGTCGTACAGAAACATGCCGTTGCCGGGGAAGTTAAGTCTCCCGGCAAGGTCGCATTCAACGGCAGCCAAATGTCGCCTGTATTGACACAATTTAGTGGCCGGCTTACAAAGCTCTCGGCCGAGGTCGGCCAAAGCGTGCATGCGGGTCAGATCCTGGGTGGGGTCGAAACGCCGGAAATTGTTCAGCCGCAATCGGATTATCAACAATCTCTGGCAAACGGACGAACTGCCGAGACGTCACTGTTGAATCTGACCCGCACGCGCGAGCGGGCCGAACGCCTTGTAAAGGCCGAGGCCATCCCGTTACGCGAGCTACAGCAGGCGCAAGTGGACGAAAAACACGCCCGCGAAGACCTCGATAGGGCAAAACAGGCGGTTGCAGCCGCCCGCACCCGCCTACAGAGC
Organism: Chloracidobacterium sp.; assembly: GCA_043749325.1. Taxonomy (GTDB): domain Bacteria; phylum Acidobacteriota; class Blastocatellia; order Pyrinomonadales; family Pyrinomonadaceae; genus OLB17. The sequence goes on from JAYVDQ010000483.1 coordinate 3,108, forward strand.
CTGCATTTCAGCGATGCCGAGATCAATTCGCTTGAGGTCGGCAAAAATGTGTTGCGGCGTGAGGTACCGCTTATCGCTCCGATCAGCGGCACGATAATCGAACGCAAAGCCGGCCTCGGACAGGTCGTCCAGCCCGGCGGCGAGGCGCTTTTCCAGATCGCCAATTTATCCACTGTTTGGGTCAACGCAGAAATATACGAGGACCAGCTCTCGCGGCTGCGTCTCGGTTTACCCGCCCTTGTCGAAACTCCGGCGTACCCGAATGAGCACTTTTCAGCCCGAATCGACCAGATCGGCAGCGTCGTCGATGCCGACAAACGCACGGTAGCCGTGCGATGCGTTTTGCAAAATGCTGGCGGAAAGCTCAAGCCCGGAATGTTTGTCGACGTGTCGCTGGGAGGCGTTTCTAACCTGGATGCGATCACGGTCCCGTCAACGGCGGTCGTGACTGAGGGTGATAAACGGGTTATTTACATCGAAACCTCGCCGGGCCGTTATGAAAAGCGCGAGGTCACACTCGGCAACGAGCAGGGCGAAGCGATCGTCGTCAAAACAGGTCTGAAAGAAGGCGAGAAAGTCGTCGTCAAGGGCGGCTTGCTCATCGAGGCCGAGGTCGAAGGCGCGAATAGTAAGGAGAATGGACCGTGATTCAGCGCTTGGTTGCCTGGGCCCTCGGGCAGAAATTTCTTGTTTTGGCTTTGACCGTGATGTTTGCGGTCGGTAGCTTTTTTGCATTCCGTTCGCTGCCGATCGAGGCATTTCCGGACGTAATCGATACTCAGACCCAGATCATTACGCAATGGCCCGGCCATGCCGCCGAGGAAATTGAAAAACAGATCACTACACCGATCGAGACACAGGTAAACGGTACGCCGCATCTGTCCGTTTTGCGTTCGATCTCGTTATTTGGCCTGTCGATCGTGACGGTAACCTTTGAGGATGGAACGGACGACTATTTCGCGAGGGCTCAGGTCAGCGAACGCCTGCTGGACGTAACCCTGCCAAACGGCGTCCAGGCGCAACTCGGGTCGCTATCGAGCGCAAGCGGCGAGATCTATCGTTACACGGTCCAGGCCCCGACGGACATGCCGCTTGTTGAGGTCAAGGCATTGCAGGACTGGACTCTTGAGCGGGCGTACCGCTCCGTCGCGAATGTCGCGGATGTCGTCGGGTTTGGCGGCGGCACCAAGCAATTTCAGGTTTTGGTTAACCCCGACCGTCTCCGCGATTACAATATCACTCTCAATCAGGTATTTAACGCCGTGCAAAACGGCAATCAAAACGCCGGTGGTAATTTCATCCAGCACGGCTCGGAGGAGTATGTCGTTCGAGGCATCGGCGTCGTCAAAACCCCTGACGACATTGGCAATATTGTCGTCGCTTCGCACGGCGGCACGCCGGTACTATTAAGCCAGGTCGCGGACGTTAAGATCGACGCCGGCGTCCGCCGCGGCATCGTCGGGAAGGACAACGAACCCGATGTCGTCGAGGGCATCGTCCTTTTGCGGCGGGGCGAGAACGCACTCGAGACCCTTAAACATATCGAGGAAAAAACCGACGAACTCAATCGCAGCCTGCCCGCCGGGGTAAAGATCGTTCCGCATTACGACCGGACCGACCTGATCAATCGAACAGTTCGCACAGTAGAGCGAAATCTTGCGGAGGGAGCCATACTCGCGGTTCTCGTCCTGCTGTTCTTTCTGTTCAATTTCCGCGCCGCAATGATCGTCGCTCTGGTCATCCCGCTTGCCCTTATGATGGCATTCGCGATGTCGTATTTTTTCAATATCCCCGCCAATCTTATTAGTCTTGGGGCGATCGATTTCGGCATCATCGTAGACGGCGCGGTGATAATGGTCGAGGCGATCTTTAGCCGGATAAAACTGGACGGGGGCACAAGAACGGTTGATGAGGCAATAATCGAAGCGGCAGGCGAGGTCGGCACAGCGATACTGTTTTCGCAGGCGATCATCATTCTCGCTTTGCTTCCGGTCTTTACGTTGCAGCGGGTCGAGGGGCGGCTATTCCGGCCACTCGCGTTTACGCTTACATTTGCAATGGTCGGGGCTCTCATCTGTTCTCTGACGTTGATCCCGGTACTTGCGTCGATGGCGTTTAAGAATTTAAAAGAACATGAAAATCCGCTTGTTCACTATGCGACACAACTTTATGAACCCATCCTGAATTTCTTTCTCGAAAACAAGTTGATGACCCTTACGATCGCCATCTGCGCCGTTTTGATCGGCGGGATGGTATTTACGAGACTCGGAACCGATTTTCTGCCGAAACTGGACGAAGGGTCTCTCTGGGTAAGGGCGACTATGCCAAATTCGATCAGCCTACAGGATGCGGCTGAGATCACGCCGCGTATCCGTGAAATCCTCCTGTCGTTTTCCGAGGTCAAAACCGCCGTCACACAGCTCGGCCGCCCCGACGACGGGACCGACCCCGCTGGGGTAAATAACGCCGAGACATTTGTCGATCTAAAACCGCAAGACGAATGGCCCAAGGGGCTGACAAAACCGCAGCTGATAGAGCAGATGGAGGCGAAATTAAGAACGATCCCCGGCGTGGACTACGATTTCTCACAGCCGATAACCGACAATATCGACGAGGCGGTTTCCGGCGTCAAAGGTGCGCCGGATTCGATCAAGATATTCGGCGACGATCTGGTCGAACTGCAGAAACTAACCGACGAGATTAAGGCAGCGATCGCGAAGGTGCCGGGCGTTGCGCAGCTATCGACCGACGAACTCGGCGGCCAATCGCAGCTTCAGATCGAGATCGACCGGGCCCGGGCCGCCCGGT
>JAYVDQ010000484.1:0-2993 GCA_043749325.1 Chloracidobacterium sp.
AACCGTGGTTGTCAAAAGCCGCTGGGATTTAGTGCGAAACGATCGAAACCAGCCGGATTATTTTCTTATCGTCAACACCGACATTACCGAACAGAAAAAGACCGAAGAACAGCTTTTACGGGCGCAGCGAATGGAATCAATCGGAACCCTCGCCGGCGGCATCGCGCACGATCTCAACAACGTCTTATCGCCGATTTTGATGGCCACTGATATGCTCGCAATGAACGCTACGGACGACGACTCGGCGCGTTGGCTTTCGATTATCAGGGAAAACACCGAGCGAGGCGCGGATTTGATTCGGCAGGTTCTGAGCTTTGCGCGCGGCGTGGACGGCGAGCGGGTCGTCGTTCAGCTAAAACATATAGTTAAGGATTTGGTGAAAGTTTTGCGGGAAACTTTTACCAAATCAATCATCGTAAAATTCAATATCGAGCCGGACCTTAGCGTTATTTCGGCCGACCCGACCCAGATTTATCAGGTTTTGATGAATCTATGCGTCAATGCGCGCGACGCGATGCCATCGGGTGGGATATTAACGATAACGGCCACAAATACCCTTTTTGACGAAAATTATGCGTTTATGCATGTGGACGCCGAAGCGGGAAGCTACATCGTCGTCACCGTTACAGACACGGGAACGGGAATGGCCCCGGAAGTAGTCAAACGCATCTTCGACCCGTTTTTTACGACCAAAGAAATCGGCAAAGGAACGGGCTTGGGGCTTTCCACCGCGCTTTCTATCGTCAAAAGTCACGGCGGATTCGTCAATGTCTACAGTGAAACGGGAAAAGGAACACAGTTTTCCATTTACCTTCCCGCATCGGGAAGCGGGAAAACCGACGGTGAAAAACAAAAAGCCTTACCGTATCCGACTGGCGACGGCGAACTGATTCTGGTGGTTGACGACGAAGAAAACATCCGGCAGATAACGCGAGTCACGCTCGAAAAATTTGGCTACCGCGTTCTAACCGCCACGGACGGCACGGACGCTCTCGCCGCCTATGCCGAACACCGCGACCGAATCGCGCTCGTCTTAACCGATATGATGATGCCCTTTATGGATGGCGCGGCGACGATTCGCGCTCTGCGGCGGCTAAATTCCGAACTGAAAATCATTGCCGCAAGTGGTCTGACGACTAACGAACAATCATCTGACTTGCAAACCGTAGGCGTCAATGCATTTCTGGCAAAACCATATACTGCGGAAAAACTTCTGACTACCATATCCGACGTTCTGAAAAAAAAATAAAACAAGTCTTCTTCTGTTTATGCCGGAAATTTCTCGAGGAACGCAGTTTGCACTAAAGCCAATTAGGTAGTGAAACGCAAAAGCAAAATCGTCGAGATTTCAGCCGTGAAAAAAACGAGATTGAATTTTATGAAAACAAAAGCGGCACATTTGAACCGGGTAGCAATTATCGGCTGCGGTCACGTCGGCGCGACGAGTGCGTATTCGCTTTTGATGAACGGCACGGTCGAAGAACTTGTTCTCTTTGATCGAGACGGCGAAAAGCTGCTCGGCGAAGTGATGGATTTGCAGCACGCCGTTCCTTTGGCGCGTCCCGTGCGAATTTGGGCGGGCGATTATGAAGACACAGCAACCGCCGACATCGTTATAATTGCCGCCGGCGTGGGAAGCAAACCGGGCGAAACTCGCCTTGATTTGCTCGGCAGAAACGCCGTCGTCATTCGTGAAATCGTGCAAAAACTGATGTGCGTTAATTTTGACGGAATTGTTCTGATGACAACGAATCCGGTTGACGTTCTTGCCCAAATCGCGCAGGAAGAAAGCGGTTTACCGACCGTCAAAGTCATCGGATCGGGAACTGTCTTGGACACGGCGCGGCTACGCTTTCTGCTCGGTGAGGAGTTAGGTGTCGAAGCGCGTTCGATTCACGCTTACGTTATCGGCGAACATGGTAATTCGGAAGTAGCGACTTGGAGCGCGGCTCGCGTCGGCGGTGCGCCGCTCGTGGATTTTTGTAAGCCGAATTGCCCTGATTTTCCGACAATTCTGGAGCGCGTTCGTCAAGCGGCGCCGGAAATCATCCGGCGCAAAGGCTACACTTCGTTTGCGGTCGCTGCGTGCGTGAACCGAATTTGCGCGGCGATTCTGCGTGATGAAAAAACAATTTTGCCCGTTTCGACGATGACCGGCGGGCAATACGGGATTGACGGAGTTTATCTGAGCTTGCCGTGCGTCGTCGGGCGCGACGGTGTGGAAAAGATTATTGAGCTTCCGCTCGATGATGCGGAACGGGAAGGATTGCTTGCTTCCGCCTATTTGCTCAAGCGGGCGCTTGCTGAATTAAAAAACCAAGCGGCTCTGCCCGCAATCAATTTGCTTTAAAGGAAATAAAATAATGAAAAATCCTAATCGCTACGGACGGTTCTGATTTTAGCGAAGCAGCCATTGAGAGGGGTTGTAAAATAGTAGTCAAGCCGGAAAACACGGCGATAAAGATTGTTTCCGTTTATCAAGCAAATCTACCGCTCGATACGTATCCGCAATCGGTTCAATACTCTAAAGAGTTTGAACGCGCGATGCACAAACAGGCGGAAAAATACGCCGATGAGGCTGTTGCAACCATTCGGGAGTGTTTTCCAGATACTAACATTGAATTGACGACGCAGGTAACAATAGGTGCAACAGACCGGGTAATTATCGAAAAGGCTAAAGATTGGGATGCAGATTTGATAGTCGTCGGCTCGCACGGGCGTGGTTTCTGGGGACGAACATTGATTGGTTCGGTTTCTGATTCGGTTATTCATCAAGCTCCTTGTTCCGTGCTAGTGGTCAGAAAAAAGGATGACAATAATGGCGCAGATGGCTAAAAAAGGCGCGGGAAAGGCGACCATTTTAATTTTAAGCGGCGGTTTCGGCGGTCTGATTGCGGCGGGAAAAACGGCGAAAAGCCAGCCCGGAAATCAAAAATAAAATTCCGGGAAGTGCGAAAATGATAAACGACGCGCCGAGCCAAATTTGACCGTTC
>JAYVDQ010000485.1:0-3601 GCA_043749325.1 Chloracidobacterium sp.
CCTCAAAGCTCACATCCACCTTCGCCCGCAAGGAATTGACCCTCGCAAACCGATTCACCTCTTTCACCAAATCGCTTTGCGGAGCCGTCTCGACCTTGAGCAGGCGAGCCGTATCCTTTTCCTGCTTGACCTTGATGCAGCCGGCGGAAAGGGCGCAAAGGCCAATAAAAACGATTATCGTCGTCCGTGTGAATGTACTGCTGTAAAACCTCATTCGTTTCCGATGTTTGGCATTGTCCCTACGGTTGCTATAAATAAGCAGGCGGGACGCCCTAACCCCATCAAATCGAAGATAATAGCACGTTGAAAGTGCATCTCCTAGTAACGAAAAGACGCGGTTACGGGAAAGAACGTGCTCCCGCTCCGCGTACAATTTCCGCAAAGACTGTACTTTAATTCGAAAATACCCCCGAACTACGAGTAAAATAATCCTGCATCGTGTAGGCAAACATTATGGCCATCCAGAAAAAGCTCGCTACCGCGGACAGTTTTACCAGCTTCGGGCTCCAATAAACGTGCATAAAAAAGAGCATGACGCACGTCATCTTAAAGAACGCAATAAACAGGGCAACCAGTGTGTTCGCCCCGACGAATATTCGATCGAGGTCCTGTAGCGCAACGACATATGTAAGGATCGTGCCGCCGACAAGTATGCCGAAAACGCCCAAATAGCCCGGAATACCGATATGTTGTTTTTCGTCGTGATTATCCGCCATAATTTTTCCCTAATGTATAAAGTGCCGCCCAAGCAAATAAAGCAGCGGAAACAAGAATATCCAGACAATATCGACAAAGTGCCAGTACAGTCCCGACATCTCAACCGGCATATAATACTCGGCGTTATACGTGCCCTTAAACGCCGTGTAAAGCAGCCACGTCATCAACCCGAGACCGACGATCATATGCAGGGCGTGCAGCCCCGTCATCACGAAATAGATCCAGAAAAATATCCGCACCTTATCCCGAAATTTGTCCGCGTCGACCTCGCCGTTTGAAAAATATCCGTTCTTTTCGGAAGTCGTTAAATAATTATGGTCCTGAGCTAATTTCGCGAGCGAGCAATCCGTCCATTGAAACTCACCACGCGGATTTACATATTCGTGTTCTTCGCCGTGGGCGTGTTCATAGCAGGGTTTTTCCACAACTTCTGCCTGTCCGGCCGTGTGCTCTGCTTTTACTATTTTGTTCCAGCCGGTTACGGGCACCAGAGCGTGGTTGTACTTGTCCGTGTATTCCACCGCTTTGACGCCCAGGAACGTGGCACCGAATAGCATCGTCAGGACGATCAGGATCACCTGCATGTTCCGGTTGCTTTTCTGCGCAAAATAAACCGTCAATGCCATCGTCAAACTGCTGATGATAAGCACGAGCGTATTTGCCCCGCCGAGAAATGCGTCGAGGTGGTTACTGCCGGCGGCAAATGCCATCGGATACTTCGAACGGAAGACGAGATACGCCGTAAACAGCCCGCCGAAGAACATGATCTCCTGCACGAGAAACATCCACATCCCTATCGAGACGCTCTCTTCCTGCTGGCCCATGTCTTCAAACTGATGCTGAAGGCCAGGCTCATGGTAAACGAATTTGTCTGATGTTTCGTGTGTCGACATTTGTTTCTAAGAAATTCAAACAGGCTTTACAGGATACTCAGGATCAGAAAAAGAAATCCTGCTCACCCCGACATAATTTTATGTGGCCGCCTCGACCTCCAATCTCCGCTTTGCAGCCTCGAGATCGAGGCCGCTTTCTTCGCCGTATTCATAGGCTTCCCATGTAACGACTGGCATTACTTCAAAATTTTCCGTCGGGGGCGGTGACGTCGTTCGCCACTCAAGACCCGGCAAGAGCCACGGATTATCTCCCGCATCCCTGCCAAAGATCAGCGAGTGTCCCAGATAGATCACCGGCATGACCAGCCCGATGCCCAAGACGGAGGCTCCGGCCGTCGAAAAGATATTGAGGACCTGAAATTCCTCAGGGTAAGCGGCGTACCGCCTCGGCATTCCCTGATAGCCCAAAATGAACTGGGGGAAAAAAGTCAGGTTAAATCCGATAAATACCAGCATCGCCGAGATCTTGCCCCAGAATTCGGAATACATCTTACCTGTCATCTTGGGCCACCAGTAATGAATGCCGCCGAGATAAGCGATCACCTGGCCGCCGACCATCACGTAATGAAAGTGAGCGACAACGAAATATGTATCCGTCAGGTGAACCGTCAAGCCGATCGCTCCGAGAAACAGGCCTGTCAAACCGCCGATCAAAAACAAGCCCATAAAACCGAGGGCATACAGCATCGGGGTATCGAATGAGATCGAGCCTTTATAAAGCGTCGCGGCCCAGTTAAACATCTTGATCGCCGAGGGCACGGCAACGACCATAGTCAGGAACGAAAATACCATCCCCGCATACATCGACTGTCCGCTTACAAATAAATGATGTCCCCACACGAGAAATCCGAATACAGCGATCGCGATACTCGAAAATGCCACAAACTCGTAGCCAAAGATCTTTTTACGGGAGAAACTGGAGATCAGCTCGCTAATGACGCCCATTCCGGGCAGGATCATGATATAGACGGCCGGATGCGAGTAGAACCAGAACAGATGCTGGAACAGGATAGGGTCGCCGCCTATCGATGGATCAAAAATGCCGATGTGGGAAAACCGTTCGAGGGCAAGAAGCAGCGTCGTGATCGCGATGACGGGAGTTCCGAGTACCATCACCAGGCTCACCGCGTAATGGGCCCAAACAAAAAGCGGCAAACGGAACCATGTCATCCCCGGCGCCCGCATCGTATGAATGGTGACGATAAAATTAAGGCCCGTCAGGATCGACGAAAATCCGTTGATAAAGATAGCGAGGCCCACGGCCATCACATATGTATTAGAAAACGTCGTGCTGTATGGCGTGTAAAACGTCCAGCCCGTATCTACTCCGCCCTGCATCAGCGCCCAAAGGGCCATGCCGCCGGCGAGCCAGTAAATATAGAGACTTATAAGATTGATGCGCGGCAATGCGAGGTCCTTGGCTCCGATCATTATCGGAATAAGAAAATTGCCGAGAACGGCGGGGATCGACGGTAACAGGAAGAAAAAGATCATCAGGATACCATGCTGCGTAAACACTTTGTTATATGTTCCTGTTTCGAGCAGATCGCTCGCCGGCGTCAGCAGTTCAAGACGTATGGTCGCCGCATACAGGCCGCCCATCATGAAGAAGAGCGAAACCGTGATCAGATACATTATCGCAATGCGCTTATGATCCTTGGTCAATAGCCACGATTTGAGCGTCGAGCCATTGTTCAAATAGTTGAGCTTTGGCCTATTCGCGTAACCAGCTTGTATTGCATCTTGCGTTTGCATAATCTTGCGTTTTACCTATTTATTACTATTTGCGGCCGGTTTTGCGGCCGGCTTATTCGTCGCCGCGCTGTTTGCATTCGCTGCCGGTGCAGCCGTCGTCGCCGCATTCGGGCTGAGCGACTTAATGTATGCGACAAGCGAATTAAGCTGCTCCTCCGTCACCTGTCCCTTAAAGGTCGGCATTATCGGCTGAAATCCTTCGACAACCTGGGAGGCCGGATTGAGGATCGAATTTC
>JAYVDQ010000486.1:0-2233 GCA_043749325.1 Chloracidobacterium sp.
GCGTGTCTGCTGGCCGAACATGTCGCCGAAGCCGAACATGTCAAAGATGTCTTCGATATTCGAATATCCGGCGTCGAAACCGCCAGCCCCCGCACCGACGCCCTGATGGCCAAAGCGATCGTAAGCAGCCCGCTTTTGCGAATCCGACAGCACGGAATAGGCCTCGGCGGCCTCTTTGAATTTATCCTCGGCAGCCGGGTTGTCAGGGTTCTTATCCGGGTGATGCTGAACGGCAAGCGTCCGGTACGCACGCTTGATCTCGACCTCGGTCGAGGTTTTCGTGACGCCTAAAATTTCGTAGTAGTCTCGTTTGCTCATAAAAAAGTTCAAAGTTCAAAGTTTAATGTTCAAGGTAACAACTTTGAACCTTGAACTTGGAACCTTGAACTTAGAAAGCGCCAGCCCAAAACCATTGAACTGACGCCTCTATATTTTCCGTCATTGACTCGGTTTTCTCAAGTCAAGCCAGTTCGGACAGCTCTGGGTTCGAAACTTGGAACCTTGAACTTGGAACCTTGAACCTCGATTACGCCATCGTCAGCATCGCGGCCGTAATCCGGTTTGCGGCGCTCTCGACGTTGGCGAATTGCCTTTTGATCTCGTCGAGGTTCGCTGACGACATTGCCTCTTCCGCATCGTTCAACACTCCGTTGATAGATTGCTGGTCCTCCATTGGGAAGGATTTACCGATCTCGGTCATTGCACGGCGGGCATTTTTGATGAGCGTGTCGAGCCTATTCTTTTCGACGATCAACTCCCTTTCGTCGCGGTCCTTTTCGATCGAGGTCTCGGCCTCGATGATGAGGCGTTCGATCTCGTCCGGGGCCAGGCCCGACGAAGGCGTGATCTGCACGGCCTGTTCGAGGCCGGTCATCTTGTCCTTGGCCGAAACGCTGACGATGCCGTTGGCGTCGATCTCAAATGTCACATCGACTTGCGGCACGCCGCGAGGCGCCGGCGGGATGCCAACCAGCTCAAATTTAGCCAGACTGCGGTTGGCGCTCGCGATCTCGCGTTCGCCCTGAAGAATGTGGATCTCGACTGACTGCTGATTATCAACTACGGTCGTGAACGTCATCGTATTTTTGAGCGGGATGGTCGAGTTTCGCGAAATCAGCTTGACGTACAGACCGCCACGCGTTTCGAGCCCGAGGCTTAAGGGGAGCACGTCGAGCAGGACGATGTCTTTGACTTCACCGGTCAAAACGCCGCCCTGGATCGCGGCTCCCATCGCGACGACTTCGTCGGGGTTGATCTCGGCCGATGGCTCTTTGCCAAAAACTTCGGTCACGGTGCGGGCAATGATCGGTGAGCGCGTCTGTCCGCCGACGAGGATGACCTTGTCGACGTCACTGGGCTGTAGTTTTGCATCCCACAGAGCTTTTTGACACGGCTCGACCGATGCCTCGACCAGGTCCTTGACCAATTCCTCAAATTTATCGCGGCTCAAGGTCGCGTTGATATGTTTCGGGCCCGTCGGGTCGGCAGCGATGAACGGTAGGCTGATAGTGGTCTCGGCCACGGTCGACAGCTCACATTTGGCCCGTTCGGCGGCTTCTTTGAGTCTTTGCAATGCAAGGCGGTCGCCGCGAAGGTCAATGCTATATTCGGCCTGAAAACCCTCGACCAGCCAGTCGATTATGCGGTGGTCGAAATCCTCACCACCGAGAAATGTGTTGCCAGATGTAGATAAAACCTCGAAAACGCCGTCGTTGATCTCGAGGATCGAGATGTCAAACGTACCGCCCCCGAGGTCATATACCGCGATCTTTTCGGTCTTGCTCTTTCCAAAACCGTAGGCCAATGCGGCCGCCGTCGGCTCGTTGATGATGCGTTCGACCTCAAGGCCCGCGATCTTACCCGCGTCACGCGTGGCCTGACGCTGCATGTCGTCGAAATACGCCGGGACCGTGATGATCGCCTCGGTGATCTTGTCACCCAAAAATTCCTCCGCCGCTTGTTTCAACCGCTGCAGCACGATCGCCGAAATCTCGGGCGGGCTGTACACGCGATCGAGTACGCGAATATGAGCATCGCCATTCGGAGCCTTGCAGATCTCAAAAGGCACCGTGGTGCGCATTTTTTCGACCTCGGGCGACTCGAATTTGCGTCCGATAAGGCGTTTAACGGCGTAAAGCGTGTTGGCCGCATTCGTCACCGCCTGCCGTTTTGCGATCTGGCCGACGAGACGCTCGTCCTTATCGGTAAAACCGACGACCGATGGCGTCGTGCG
>JAYVDQ010000487.1:0-2259 GCA_043749325.1 Chloracidobacterium sp.
GGTGGATGGGTTTCATGAATTCGTTTGGCTCGGTGGTGAAGACGGTGAATGAGTATCGCGTGTCGTTTCCCTCGAAATAGCGGCTCCAGAGGCCGGCGAGGGCGTAGGCGTTGCGGCCCTCGACAAATATCTCGACCGGCGGGAGGCCTTTGCCTTTGACGGGCCACTCGTAAAAGCTGTCGATCGGCAGCAGGCAGCGTTGGCCTTTTTTGAGCAGGGCGGGCCAGAGCTTTTTGTCGTGCATCGTCTCGACGCGGGCGTTAAAGGTCGGGTATTTCGCTTCAAATTGGCGCGAGCCATCCCACTGGCACCACCAGCGTGCCTCAAGCGTCTTGATCAAACCGTCGCCCCGCCGCGCAACGATCCAGACGGGGCTCGTCGGCTTGATGTTGTTACGCGGGACGTTGCGGCCCGGCCGCTCGTCAAATTCGCCCTCTGGATTAAGCCAGCCCTCGATAAACTCACCATATTTCCTATACTCTTTCTGTGATATTCGTCCGCACATAACCACAGGATAAAGGAAAACCTCGTTCGGATAAAGCGGCGGACAAAACGCGGAGGCGACCATCGTATTAATGCACGAAAAAGCTCTATCTATCGTTCCTGATTTGGAGTATATTTATTGCTAATTCGGCTTTGTTGAAATCTTTATGAATTGCCTTGCCCGCTTTGTTGTTTCGCTTTTATTGTTGTTCGTGTTTCTGTCTAGCACGCTTCCCTGCGGCCCCGGGTATGTAACGCCGTTGTTCGACACGACTTCGGCTCCAGAGGAGCCTTTTACCGACTATGCGGCCGGGCGGCTCGGGATCGTCAAACCGACATTTCACCGTTCGGTGCTCGTGGCGGCGTATAGATATATTGCCGGACGCGGCCTGAGCGGTGCCGAACAAAAAGCGATCATCGAGGTCTGGCAGGAAGAGATCAAAAACAGGTCCCAGCCCGACGCGAGCGTTGAGGAGGCCGTAAAGGCCTGGGTCGAAAAGCGTAAGGGCGTGGTCGCCAAGGAAGAGACGCCGCCGGCGATCTATGCCGAGCGGGCGTATGGCGGTTACGATTTTTTTCCGAACTGTACCAAGAACGCCTTTGAGGTCGCCGCCGAGACGCTTGCCGACCGGTCTTCGGCCCACGGGCCGAGCGATGCAAATGTCCAGAACTGGATAAAGGGTCAGGACCAGGTGTTTGAAAACTGTGCAAACGGCAAACAGGCGCCGGAAGACGCTCCGATCGGTGCCCCGGATTGGTTGCAGAAAGATCGTGCCTATCAGCGGGCCGCGGCTGAGTTTTATTCGCTAGATTACGACTCGGCCAAGAAGCATTTTGCCGAGATCTCTCAAGATACCGAATCGCCCTGGCAGGAGACGGCGGATTATCTCGTCGCCCGCACATTGATCCGCCAGGCTAGTCTTACTAAGTCAAAGGAAAAAACGACCGCCTATTACGAAGATGCTGAACGGCATTTGCAGAGCTTTGTTTCGAAGAGCGGTAAATTCTCGGCGTCCGCCGAGCGCCTGATGGGACTGATCAAATACCGTAATCACCCGAAAGAACGCGTCAGCGAGCTTGCGAAGATCATTGCGTATAACGGCGGGAACGAGAATTTTAAGCAGGACCTGATCGACTACAATTGGCTGCTGGACAAGTTTCAAAACGACGTATTGACCGCCGAGGAAAAGCGTAAAGAAGCGGCAAAGCCGAAGGACGCAAATACAGCGGCCAATACGATCTCAGGTCCGCCGGAAACGAGTGTAATTACCAATGCCAATACGAATTCAAACGCGGTCAAAGGCGAGAAAAAGAACGAAAGCGACCTTGAGATCAATATCTATTCGGCCGATTCTCAAAAGAGCTGGAAAATTTTCGTAAAAGTGGACGCGACGGACGACGAAGCCGTCGCCGAGGCCGCAAAGGTCATCGGTTCTGCGTTTACGGATGAGATGAAAAAGCAGGTCCGGGAACTGCGGCAAAGCGCTTATGCGAGCCGTTACAAGGACAATACGCAATCCGAATACGAGGGCGGTTATTACGGCCAGGAAAAGCTTAATCCTTCGCTGATGCCCGCTTTTCTAAAGCAGGACGAATTGACCGACTGGCTTTTCACCTATCAGATGCAGGGCAACGAAGCGTATCTGTATTCGCTGAATAAATTCAAAGAGGGCGGCTCCGAGCTATGGCTAATGACCGCCATATCAAAGGCGGATACGACCTCAAATGGCCTTCCACGGATAATAGAAGCTGCAAACAACGTGGGCCGCATGTCAC
>JAYVDQ010000488.1:0-6434 GCA_043749325.1 Chloracidobacterium sp.
GTCCTATATTCAAATTTTTTGGAGAATTCCCCATGAATCGTTGGAAACTATTTCTCTTGGTAACCTCATTTGCTCTTTTCGTATTTGCCTGTAGCCAAGGTGCGAATACTCCGGTCGCGAAGAATGACGCACCAAAAAACAACCAGGCCGCGACACCGGCGGCGGCAACGCCCGTCGACGAGGTTGCGATGGCCGCAAATCTTTACACCACCAACTGCATGACCTGTCACCGGGACAGCGGCAAGGGCGGTAAAGTGACGGTTGACGGCAAATCGCTCGACCCCAATGACCTAACGGCCGACAAGATGAAATCGAAGAGCGACGAAAAGCTTTACGGCTACATCAGCGATGGCGCTCCTGATGATGGAATGCCGGCTTTCAAAGGCAAGCTGACCGAGGCCGAGATTAAATCCGTCGTCAAGCATGTCCGAAAGCTACAGGGCGGTTCAGTCTTAACCAAGTAGAAATGCTCAAATTTGCAAATACGCGCTTGAGCACCTAAAATTGCACACAGCATGCACCCGTAGCTCAGCTGGATAGAGTATCTGACTTCGAATCAGAGGGTCGCAAGTTCGAATCTTGCCGGGTGTACCAACTTCAGTTCAAAGTTCAGAGTTCCAAGTTCAAATATCAGGAACCCAGAAAACGCGTCCGGCGTTTTCCACCTTTTTGAGTCCGAGAACCGTCAATTCGGCCTCGCTGGTGACTCCAAGATAAGTGAAATGCGGCAGGTCGGAGACGACAGTTTGATACCAACCGTGTGTGTAAAGAATGGCCCGGACACGGGCGTCCTCGAATTCTTTGACATCGATAGCGAGCATCGACAGATGCTGCGAGGTTCCGGGAGGGGCGACTGAGTATATTATAGATTTTGAAAGGTCCTTGGCGAAGAAGATGCCGTTCTTTTCGAGCGTCAATATCTCTGGAACCTGCTCAAACGGCGATAAAGCTTTGATCCTGTTGGCTTCGGCCTGGGATACCTTGCCGAGGCCGACCCAGTGGATGAATCCGGGATTTACGCGGCTTGCCCAGAGATCGACGGTTTGTTTGTAACCGCGGCGGGCAGAATCGGAGCCGCGAGGGCCGATGGTCAGACCGCTTTTTTGCGCCTCGACTCTTGCCTCACGCAGGGCGGTCATCGCTGCGGATTGTAGATCAACCGAAACGCCACCTATATTCTCGGTGGATTTTGAGAGCCCAGCCTGAAAAGCAGATACATCCGCCTCGTCCTTAAAAACGATCTTATTTGGCGGCGTTACGCCTCCGCGAGCGACATAGACGGCACCATATTCTTTGAGCAGCAACCGCTCGGGGTCGTTCTTTGGCTGGGCAAACCCGCGTGGGAGATTCTTAAAAAAAATCCGGTTTTGATCGTTTTCGGCCATATTATCGCCTGTCGATTGTATGTTAGCGGCGGTATTTTGCGAAATGGCGCGTGGGCCAGCCGAGCCGCAGCTCGCGAGAGCGAGGGCCAGCACGTAACAGCAGATCAACGATTTTTGTTTATTTAGCATTGGTAATCGGCGACTATAGTCCTGACAGATTCGATGTGGTCTTTCAGATACTCGTCCTTTTCGATAAACGGCACGGCCGCCCGGATGAGATTGTATATCTCACGCGTACCGTTGCCCAGTTTTTTGTCGGCACCTAAGGCTTTCTTTCTAAAATCGATGGCCTGGGCACCGCAAAATAATTCAAGCGCGAGGATAGTCTCAAGATTTTCGGCAACCTGCCGCAGCTTTAACGCGGCCGTCGCTCCCATCGAAACGTGATCCTCGACATTGGCGGAGCTTGGAATAGTATCGACGCTTGCCGGGTGCGATAGGATCTTGTTTTCGGTGCAGAGCGCGGCTGCCGTGTATTGGACGATCATAAAACCGGAATTCAGCCCGCCGTGTTCGGTGAGAAAAGGCGGCAGCACATGGGCATTAGATGCCTCATCCGTCAGCCGCATAATACGCCGCTCGGCGATATTGCCCAGCTCCGAAAGGGCGATCGTCAGATAGTCGAACGCAAGGGCGAGCGGCTCGCCGTGAAAGTTGCCGCCGCTGATTACTTCGATCGACGCCGTGTCGGGGAGAAGGCGCGACGCGGAGAGAACCACCCCGTATGCCGAAGCGGCATCCACCCCTCCTTCGTAAGGAGGGGAGCTTTTTTCAGCGTTTCCGTATCTCGACGTTTCCGCGTCGGTCACAAAAATAAGCGGATTATCGGTAACCGAATTTAGCTCAAGTTTTATCAGCCATTCGGCATATGCAACCGCGTCGCGGCACGCGCCATGAACCTGCGGCATGCACCGCAGCGTGTATGCGTCCTGGACATTTACGGGGTCAAAGCCACGTACAAATTCGCTTTCGGCGAGTATCTCACGCAGATTCCTGGCACATTCGACCTGACGCGGATGGGGACGAAGGGCGTGTATCCGTTCATCAAACGCCGACACGGTGCCGTGCAGAGCCTCAAGGCTTAGACAGCCCGAAATATCCGCGATCCCGGCCAGGCGTATTGATTTCCAAGTTTCGAGCAGGCCGATGGCGGTCATCACGGTTGTGCCGTTGGTAAGGGCAATGCCTTCCTTGGCGGCCAGCGTTGTGGGCGAGAGGCCGGCTTGTTCCAGAGCTTTTGCGCCACGCATCGTCTCGCCGTGATATTCGGCTTCGCCCTCGCCGATCAGAACGCATGCAAAATGTGCGAGCGGAGCAAGATCGCCGCTGGCACCGAGGCTTCCCTTTTCCGGAATTACGGGATGAATGCCGCGATTAAGGAATTCGAGTATAAGGTCGAGCGTCTCAACCCGGATGCCCGAAAAGCCGCGTGCGAGCGTATTCGCCCGGATCAGCATGATCGCCCGCACGGTGGGAATATCGAAGGGCCTACCGACCCCGACCGCGTGACTCAGTACGACATTTCGCTGGAGCGTTTCCACCTCTTCGCGGCTTATTATTTTGTCTTTGAACGCTCCAAACCCCGTCGTTATGCCATACGCGATCTCACCGCGATCCAGCAGCGTTTGCACGGCCGCCGCGCCGCGATTGACGTTAGATTTGGCGGCGCCGGATAAAATAACACGTGGTTCGCCCGGTCTGCCGTAGGCGACCGCAATAACCTGTTCAAACGTGAGGCTTTCACCGTCGATGATGATCTCAGAGGGCATAGACAATGGACTAGTTAGGGGTATTTCTATTGGGAACCCCGCCAATACTGCTCAATTTCCCAAAGGGGTTGATTCGGCATTGAGGTGCGAATGTTATTTATTACGGCTTCGTACTGTGCGGAATCAAACTTTGACCAGCGAATTCGCCGCGCATCATTCCAGGCGCGACGAAAGCCACCAACGTTTTGGGCTGCCAACTCGTCCAGCAGCACGCTATCAATTGGCGGATGTAGTGCTTGAACCCGTGCATTGGAATGATGCCCACCACAAACGAAACCGGCTTTTAGATAGATGTTAATAAGTTTCGCTGCCACGCCATGAGTGAAGTTGAGTCCGTGATTGCAGGCTGCAGCGATAACAGTGTTGCGCCACTCTCGATGGTAGTTATCCGTATCTCGGGGCAAGGGCAAGGTGTTTGGGTTGCCCAGCAGGTGGTTCAAACCCGCAGTTTCGAGAATTATTTTCGCTTGCTCTACCGAGAAACGGCAACCATTTACATTGGCAGCCCGACCAGCAGCCCATGCGGAAAACCGATGCTTATGTTCTCCAATGGTATATTGCACTAGATATTCTCCGTTGGCCGCTAATCAAAGATTAGCACAAAAAGCATTAGTATATTAACGGATTTCGGAATTCGAAAATCAATTTTGGCCAAACACCATAGCGCCTTTCTTGATAACTGACCGAACAAGATTACCGCCGAATTCGTTCGCGATCTGGCGATGGTCCGTTGAGTCAACTATCAAAAGATCGGCCTGCTTACCAATCTCAATAGATCCCATCTTTTCCTCGACGCCCATGGCATGCGCCGCATTTATTGTCGCCGCATTCAACGCCTCGGACGGCAGTAATTTTTGATAGCGGCACGCTATAGCCATCGCCATCGGCTGTGACGGGCACGGAGCCGAGCCGGGGTTGTAGTCTGTCGAAAGGGCTACCGCGCAACCAGCGTCGATCAATTTGCGGGCGTCGGCAAAATGCGTGCTGCCAAGATTGAAATTGACAGTCGGCGTGACTATGCCGATTGTATTTGACGCGGCCAGCAATTTAATCTCCTCGTCCGAGATCGCGTCGAGATGATCGATAGACGCGGCCCCCATCCCTACGCCCACGCGGCTGCCGCCGAGATTTGTAAATTCGTCAACGTGTGCCTTGAGCTTAAAGCCCATGCTCCGTGCGGTTTCGAGGACCTGTTTTGACTGAGCGAGGTCGAACGCTCCTTTTTCACAGAAAACGTCGGCAAAAAATGGAACCCGGCCGTAGAAATGTGAGGCGACAAACCATTTCCACGCCTGCGGCAGCATCGTGTTGCAAATGAGATCGACATAGCCGTTGGCGTTGCTCTTGAATTCAGGCGGGACGGCGTGGGCTGCCAGAAATGTCGGAACAATATCGACCGCGTGCGTTTTATCGAGTTCTTCGATCGCCGCTAGCATTTTCATTTCGGTCTCGGTATCGAGACCGTAGCCGGTCTTGATCTCAATGGTGGTCGTGCCGCACGCGAGCATTTTATCGAGACGCGTTCGGCTTTGCGTCACCAATTCATCCACGCTTGCGGCCCGCGTCTGCTGTACGGTCGAAATGATCCCGCCGCCATTCGCCAGTATTTCGAGATAATCCGCGCCTTTGATCTTAAGCTCAAATTCGTTTAGCCGGTCGCCGGCAAAGACAATATGCGTGTGCGGATCGACAAATCCCGGGCAGACGACACCGCCGTCCGAATCGATCGTGTTATCGCTCTGAAACTCTCGCAGGATCTCGGTCGACGGTCCGACACCGACGAATTTGCCATTCGCGATAGCAACAGCGCCATTCTCGATCAAGCCGACATCCTGCATTGCATCCCCGCGTTTGGGCTTGCCGCCGGACGCGCAGGTCACGAGCTGTCCGATGTTTGAAACTATTAGATCTGCGTTCATTTTATCGGCAAAAAAATCATACGGCTGGCGAAATGATACCATACACGACTCCGCCTTGGGTCTCGCGGCGGTGCGGTTGCGGGCGCGATTATTTTCTGTCAATATTCATCGTATTTGAAAAACCTTAGAGAGGAAAACCAACCATGACACAACCCGAGCCGCATGTCGAACCGCAGCCGATCTGGCAAATAATGACTGCTTTTCAAATGTCCGCCGCATACAAGGCAGCCATCGAGCTTGAGCTGTTTACAAAGGTCGCCGAGGGCCATAATACGACCGCCAAGCTGGCGACCGCATGCGGGGCGGCGGAGCGTGGTATCCGTATTTTGGCAGACACAATGACGGTGTTAGGTTTTCTTTCAAAACACTACGGCGAATATTCGTTGACTGATGTGTCCGCCGCTTTTCTTGATGAGCGCTCTCAAATGTACCTTGGCAGCGCCGTGGAATTTCTAATGTCCCCGGCCCAGATGCGTGGATTCAATGACCTTACCAACGCGGTAAGAAATGGCGGTTCACTCGTCCAGGGCGAGGCCTCGCTCGACCCCGACAGCCCGATGTGGGTCACATTTGCCAAGGCAATGATGCCGATGATGATGCCCGCGGCCCGGCAGATCGCGGAACGTGTAGGATTTGAGCGGGACCGTAAACTCAAGGTGCTCGACATCGCCGCCGGCCACGGGCTGTTTGGGATCATGGTCGCAAAGGCGTTTCCAAACGCTGAGATTTATGCCCTCGACTGGAAGAATGTCCTGAAAGTTGCAACCGAGAATGCGCAAAAATTTGGCGTCGGTGACCGCCATCACCTGATCGAGGGCGATGCGTTTGATGTGGATTTTGGCGAAGGCTATGACGTGGTGCTGGTCACTAATTTTCTCCACCACTTCGACGCCGGAACCTGCACAGAATTTATGAGCAAGGTCAACACCGCTCTCGCTCCCGGCGGTAAAGCTATGACGCTCGAATTCGTACCCAATGACGACCGCGTTTCGCCTCCCGGAGAAGCGTTATTTGCCCTCGTGATGCTCGCTGCAACACCCGCGGGCGATGCTTATACATTCGCGGAGCTTAAGAAGATCTGCGAGGACGCGGGTCTTTCGCGAAACGAACACATCGCGCTCACGCCGATGCCGCAGCATCTGATCGTCTCGATGAAATAGCTGGATCCTTTATGGCAGATTCGGCGTGATGGTTTTATGGATGCGGTTAATTTCCATCAAGCCCGCTGTAGCGTACCACAGGGTCAACTCGGGTACGAATATACCGCTTTTGACGCCGGGGTCGAGCACTACAAGCTTTTCGGCTTCCTCAATCGTTGCGACATTAAAAACATATAGGCCGCGATATGTTTTATCATTCTT
>JAYVDQ010000489.1:0-13038 GCA_043749325.1 Chloracidobacterium sp.
AATGGACGACGTTATTTTTGAAGAGTTCAAAGGAACCGGTAACTCGGAAATCCAGCTTGATCGGAAACTTTCCGACAAGCGGCTTTTCCCGGCGATCGATGTTCAGCGATCTGGAACACGCAAGGAAGAATTGCTAATCGACAAGGAAAACCTTGCCCGCATCTGGGTCATGCGCCGCGTGCTCAACCCGCTGTCGCCGGTCGAGCAGATGGAGGTCGTCATCGAACGCCTCTCGAAGACCAAGACAAACGCGGAATTCCTGGCATCGATGCAGACGTAGTCAGTGGTCAGTTGTCAGTGGTTTAGGTCAGATGTTTCTGACAACTGACCGCTGACAACTGACCACTTTTTATTTATGCGTGTTGCGATTATCTCCGCCGAAGCGGTTCCATACAGCAAAACAGGCGGACTCGGCGACGTCGCCGGGGCACTGCCGAAGGCTTTGAAGCAGATCGGCGTTGATTCACTATTGATCACTCCGTGCTATTGGCAGACGAAGGGCGAATATCTTTGGAGTACCGCTATCGACGATCTGTGGGTCGACTGGCGCGGCAGCTCTTATCACGCAAAGGCGTTTTACAGCGAGGCAAATGGCTCACCTACTTTCCTGATCGATGCTCCTTCGATTTTTCACCGCGATTCGATATACGGATACACCGAGGATCACGAACGGTTCGCCTTTTTCAACCATGCGGCCCTCGCTTTATTGCAGCGGATCGGGCCGGCCCCGGATATTCTACATTTGAACGATTGGCACTGCGGTTTTGCAGCCGTCGAACTCGCTGCGCGTCGGCATTATGTCGCGTATTGGCGAGGGACGCGAACGGTCTTTTCGATCCACAACATGGCCTATCAGGGTGGATTTGGGATGGGCGAATTACCGACTCTTGGCTTTACATCCGACTTTGCCAGAAATTCATTTAATTTTAATGGCCACGCGTCGGCTATGAAGGCAGGGCTTGAGGTCTCGGATACGCTTTCGACGGTGTCGAAACGTTATGCTCACGAGATCCAAACCGCGGAAAACGGATACGGGCTCGACTGGCTGGCGCGGCAGCGAGCCAATCATCTGATAGGCATCACGAATGGCGTAGATTACGACGTATGGAACCCTCAGACCGATCCCGAATTGCCCGCCCATTTCTCAATAAACGACCTGGCCGGAAAACGAGAATGCAAACGGGCTCTGCTGGAGCAGTTTTACTTACCCGTCGAGCTTGATCGTCCGATCTACGCAAGCGTTACGCGGCTGACGGCTCAAAAGGGCGTCGAACTGATCAAGCAGGGAGCGGGCGATATTTTGGCATCGGGTGGTTTTTTTATCGCGCTCGGCTCCGGCGAAAAAGACTCGGAAAATTTCCTGCAAGCCCTGCGAGATTATTCGCCATCGCGTGTGGGCATTTACATCGGCTATAATGAAAAACTGGCCCACTTGGTCGAGGCCGGGGCGGATATGTTCCTGATGCCGTCAAAGTTTGAGCCGTGCGGGTTAAATCAAATGTATTCATTGAGATACGGCACGGTGCCGATCGTCCGGGCGGTCGGCGGGCTTGATGACACTGTACAAAACTGGGACGCCGTGAGCGGGACGGGAAACGGCTTTAAATTCGGTCCGTATCGCGCTGACAAGCTGGTCGAAAAGATCTACGAAGCCCGTTTTGCTTACGAAGACAAACAGACTTGGGCCAAGATCCAACGGAACGGTATGGCGGTCGATAATTCGTGGGAGAATGCGGCACGCAACTACGTTGACCTGTATAATTGGACGCTTGCGAGATGATCAGGTTTCGAATTGACGACGAGATCACACTGCGCGAATTTGCCGATGGCGACGCGGTCGATGTTTTTGCGGCCGTCAGAGCAACTTATGAGCATCTCATGCCATTCATGGCGTGGATGAAACCGAATTACTCGATGGTTGACGCACGGGAGTTTGTGGCTCAGGCGATTGTGGACGCGAAGCGGAAAAAGAGTTTGGGACTCGGTATTTTTCGCGGCGAGAAGTTTATTGGTTCGATCGGATTTGCCGAATTTGACCGGGCGGCAGGTACGACCGAGATCGGTTATTGGATCGACAGCTGCGAAGAAGGAAAGGGTATTGTGTCGCGGGCATGTAAGTTGTTGATAGATTACGCATTTAACGAGCTCAAACTGAATCGAATTCAGATCCGATGCTCCTCCGAAAATTTGCGTAGTGCAGCGATTCCCGAAAAATTTGGATTTGTAAAAGAAGGCGTTTTACGGCAGAGCCAATTCCGAAACGGAAGACTGCACAATTTTGTCGTTTTTGGATTATTAGCTGCCGAGTGGAAAAAGTCAGAACCGCCTGCGTAAGCGGGCGGGCAAGGCTGTCGGTTCAATACGCGTTTATCAATCCCGCGATCACGCCGCCCCCTTACACAGGCGGTTCTGACAGGAAAAATTATGATCATTGTAATTATCGGTGCCCAATGGGGTGATGAGGGAAAAGGAAAGGTTGTTGATCTACTTGCGGATCGGTTTGATATTGTGGCTCGCTATCAGGGCGGACATAACGCCGGACACAGTGTATATGTCGGCGATAAGGCGTTTGTGTTGAGGCTTTTGCCGTCAGGCATCATTCACGAAGATAAGACGTGCGTGCTCGGCAACGGCATGGTCATCGACCCGAAAGCTTTTTTCGAAGAGGTCGATCAGATCGCCGAAAAGGGAATCGCGGTCTCGCCGGAGCGGCTCAAAGTTTCGAGCCGGGCCCACCTGATAATGCCGTATCACAAGGCCCTGGACCATACGTCCGAGGAGCGTCTCGGCAATGAGAAGATCGGCACGACGCTACGTGGGATCGGTCCGGCGTATGAGGACAAGGCAGGGCGGCGTGGCATTCGCGTCGCGGATGCGTTGTCGCCTGAGCTGCTAAAACTTCGCATCGAGCGCAATCTCGAAGAAGCAAACCGGATCATCGTGTTATTTGGCCAGCAGCCGTTGCGGGCAGATGAGATCTACGAAGAGATATCGCCGCTCGTCGAACGTCTCCGGCCATTTGTGTGTGAAACTTCGCATTTCCTGGCCGAAGCCCGTAAATCGAATAAGAAAATTCTGCTCGAAGGAGCGCAGGCCACATTACTCGATGTCGATCACGGCACCTATCCGTATGTAACGTCGTCAAACCCAACGGCTGGCGGCGCGTCTGTCGGGGCGGGAATACCGCCTCACCATATAACCGGTGTTCTCGGTATTGTCCGCACCTACGCGACTCGCGTTGGCGAAGGTCCGTTCCCGACGGAAATGATCGAGAACGAAGAGGATATGGCAAACCTGATCCGTCAACGCGGCAACGAATACGGCTCGGTAACCAAGCGGCCGCGACGCTGCGGATGGTTTGACGCAGTAGCGACACGCTATGCCGCGGAGCTGAATGGCTTTGACTCGGTAGCCCTGACAAAGCTCGATGTGCTCGATGCTCTCGAGGAGATCAAGGTCTGCGTCGGCTACGAAATAGATGGGAAACGCGTTGACACGTTTCCGGCGGTGTCATCAGATTTGAGCCGAATAAAACCAATCTACGAAACGCTCCAAGGATGGAGTTCAGACACCGTCGGGAACACGCAATTTGCAAAATTGCCCCCCAAAGCCCAGGCGTATGTGCAATTTCTCTCCGATCAAATTGGCGTCGAGATCGGCCTCATATCGACGGGGCCGGAACGGGATCAGACGGTCATTTTGCCAGATTCTATCATGGAAGGCTGGTTTCGATAGATCACAATTTAGAATGAACAATGCATAATTATGAACTCCGATAATGTTGAAATAGTTGAATTTAGTGACGAATGGGCAAAGGATTTTGCCGCGCTGAACTACGAGTGGATCGAGGAATATTTCGAGGTCGAAAAACACGATAGCGAGATTCTCGACGATCCAAAAAAATGGGTGATCGAGCCCGGCGGACAGATCTTTATGGCGATCAATGACGGCCAGGCAGCCGGAACCGTCGCGATGATACCTGCTGGCGAAGGCGTGCTTGAGCTAACAAAAATGGCGGTTTCGCCCGCGTTTCAGGGCCGTGGCATCGGCAATCAGCTCATGGATGCCAGCATCGAATTCGCGAAAAATTATGGTGCCAGGACCGTCTTTCTCGAATCTCACACCAAACTCACGCCGGCTCTCGTGTTGTATCGTAAGTATGATTTTACCGAAGTCCCCGGTGACCCTAATTCGCTGTATTCGCGTGCGGACATCCGCATGGAGCTGGATATTTGATCTGGCAGGACAGGAAGCTATTTGTGCGATCGGCTTTGCATTTTGAGACCTGCGATGTAGAATCATAAGTTCGGTCGGGGCTTGGCCCGACAGCGTGGTCCGATAGCTCAGTCGGTAGAGCAAGTGGCTTTTAACCACTGGGTCGCAGGTTCGAGTCCTGCTCGGATCACCATCTTATCTACAAGTAAGTTAATAGTTTGGAGATGAGCCTTGCTCGTCTCTTTTCTATTTCGCTCATTCAACGACACTTTGAATGACGCTTTCGTCTTCAAAAAACTAGACAACCAAAAAATGCTTTTTCTAGGTCGACTTTGCGTCCACAACTTCTTCTTTTTACATGATCCGTGCAACTCCGTTACCAGGCTTGGGAAACTTGATAAATACCTCAGGATCATGCCCTGGAACGATGAGATCAAGGGTTGAGGCGATCTTTTTCATCCGGTCCTGTGCTTTCAAATTTGAATCGGCGTCGAAGGTTTGTGCGATCGGCAAATGCTTTTGCAGGTTTTCGTAGAGATACATGTTGTCTGAGGCAATGACGACCGTGCCGCCCGCGGTCCGGACCCCAACAAACTGCGACGCGAACGTATGCCTTCCGCCGGTGTAGACCGTAATGCCATCGATTATCTCCCGGTTGTCGCCATCCACCAGGTTGACCTTGTGAGCCATGTTAAGTTTTACCAATGTCAGCACATCGTCCTGATCAATGCCCCCGGCCTTTCCGCCGGGCTGCCACGCTGCCCCGGTGTAATAGGCGAATTCATCCTTTTGCATCCAGATCTTTGCGTTCGGAAATAGATCCATGCCGTCCGCGTGATCCCAATGCATATGAGTGATTATGACGTCGGTTATGTCCTCGGGTTTCAGGCCAAGCTTTGCGATCGTCTCCGAAGGTTTGATATAGCTCTTGATGCCCAGTTCCTTTACAAACTTGTCGTGATAGCAGCCTGTATCAACCAGGATGTTTTTCCCGTCGGAGCCTTTGATCAACCAGATCATCATTTGCAGGTCGATCTTTCGGTCCTTGTCAGCGCCCGCAATAAGATTGGAGATCGAATAGCCGGGAAAGATGCCATAGCTGATCGCGTAGACCTCGTAGATGGTGTTTGGAGGTACCTGAGCAGGGACCGACGGCGGCAGGCTGAAAATAGCGGCCAACAAAAAAGTTACGAGCAGTACCAGACGCATCAAATTGTCCTCAATCGGATTTTAGTAAATGTTAGAATTTTAGTTTACCAGCTGCACGGCTCAAAGTGTTGCGACGCAACAAACTAATAACCAGGCGTTCAACACAGACACCTTTTCTTCTGAGTTGGTCAGACTTGACTTGCCCTCGAATCCGTTGCACTCTTCACCTGTCACAAACTAAGGAGAATTCTATAGGAACGCGATGAGAACAGTTGCGCCTGTCTGTAGGAAGATCAATTTTTATGTCACCCAGAAAACCACTCGTATTTTTGCTCTTGATCTTGTCAATAACGCTGGCCGCGCAAACGCCTCGCCGGCCGTTGAAATTAGATGATCTGTTCCGTCTCCGCAATGTCAGCGACCCGCAAGTGTCGCCCGATGGAATGTGGGTCGCGTATGTGGTCTCGACGACCGACGTCAAGACCGACAAATCGAGTTCGGATATTTGGATGATCAGCTGTGACGGCAAAACCGACCGTCAGATCACATTCACCACCGCGGACAGTGAATCTTCGCCGCGGTGGAGCCCTGACGGTAAGTATCTGTCTTTTACCTCCGCGCGGTCGGGGCCGAACAAGGGCAGTCAGGTTTGGGTGCTTGACCGTCAGGGCGGCGAGGCGAGGCAGCTTACCGAGTTGAAAGGGCGTTTGCAGAGCTATGAGTGGTCGCCCGATTCGAAACGGATAGCCATGGTTATTGGCGATCCAGACCCGGATGAACCCGCGGCCGACACGTCCAATGCAAAACCGCCGAAGCCGATAGTTATCGACCGCTACAAGTTCAAGCAGGACGGGCAGGGTTATCTGCTTTCAAATAGACACAGCTATATTTATCTTTACGACATCGGAGGCAAGAAGCTCGACCGGCTGACAAAGGGAAAATCTGACGAATCTTCGCCCGCCTGGTCGCCCGACGGCGGACGGATCGCGTTTACCAGCAATCGGAACCCCGATCCCGACCGCGAACCTTCGTCGCAGCTTTATGTCGCGGAGGCAAAGGCCGGTGCTATGGAAAAGCAGGTCACGCCTAACGCGAACCGTGCGGGACGCGGTGCTCCCGAGTGGAGCCCGGATGGTAAATGGCTCGCGTTTCTCGAAGGCGACGATAAGAAGTACGGCGCGTACGGCATGGAGCATCTCACGATCGTTGCAGCAGATGGTTCCACGCCGCCGCAGCGCGTTGCGTCGAGCGAGGCCCTCGACCGCGGCGTTTCACAGCCACGGTGGGGCGACGATGGCAAGAATATTTACGCCATCGTAACCGATGATATGTCCGCATACGGTGCGCGCATTCCGGTCGGTACGGGAAGCGCTGTTCCGATCACGGATAAGCCCATCGTTTTAGGACAGCGTCATAGCGCGGGATCATGCGCGGTTGTGATCTCGGGCGACGACAGCCATTACAACGAGATTTATTCCGCTAGTTTCGTCGACGGCAAAATGAAGTTCCAACCGCTCACGCATCAGAACGACGCGTTGTTCTCGGAGCTACAGCTCGGGACGACCGAAGAAGTGATCGCGAAGAGTAAGGACGGCACCGAAGTCCACGGTCTGCTCACCAAGCCCGCGAACTACGTGGCTGGCACTAAGATCCCGATGCTGCTGCGGATTCACGGAGGTCCGAACTCGCAGGATCAGCACACGTTCAGTTTCGAGCGGCAGTGGTTTGCGTCGAACGGCTACGCGGTGCTCGCCGTGAACTACCGCGGCAGCGCCGGGCGCGGCTCTAAATTCTCGAAAGCCATCGCCGCGGACTGGGGCCATTACGAGGTGGATGATCTCCAGGCGATGGTCGATCAGGTCGTGAAGATGGGCGTCGCCGACCCTGACAAACTCGGCGTCGGCGGTTGGAGCTACGGTGCCATCCTCACCGACTACATGATTGCCAGCGACACGCGCTTTAAGGCTGGAACGAGCGGGGCCGGTACAGCATTTACGGTCGCCTTCTACGGAACGGATCAATACATCATCCAGTACGACTACGAGATCGGCCCGCCTTGGGAGCCTAAGGCTTGGGAGACGTATCAGAAGATCTCGTATCCGTTCCTTCACGCTGACAGGATCAAGACTCCGACGCTGTTTCTCGGCGGCGAACGCGATTTCAACGTTCCAGTTCAGGGCGGCCAGCAGATGTATCAGGCTCTCAAGAGCCTGGGTATCGACACCCAACTCATCATCTATCCCAACGAAAATCACGGCATATCGCGTCCGAGCTACGTCCGCGACCGTTACGAGCGCTATCTGGAGTGGTACGACAAGTACGTTCGCAAACTTGCGGCCGAACCAAAGCCGATGGTCGCGGCGTGGGAAGGCAAATGGAAGGGGACTCTTGTAAATCTACCGTCAAAGCCCAGCACCCCGCCTGTCGAAGTGACCATGGAGATCGGTGCATTTCCGGTGACTGACAACGCCTGTGGCGCGTGGAAGACAATATATTCCGAGGCTGGCGAGATCAAGAGCGTAAAGGATTACAAACTATGCCGCGGCACCGGCTCAGCGGACCTGTACATAGATGAGGGTGGGGTCCGTCTGCCGGTCCGTCTCATTGGCGATGCTTTGGTCTGTCCGTTTAAGAGCGATGACACTCTGCTGGTCTCGACGATGCGGCTTCGTGGTGAGGTCCTTGAAGAGGAGATACTTACCGTTGACGACAAACCGGCTATAAAGGGTGTCCAGCCGATGGTGCCAAAAGGGATTCAGCGAATCGAAATGCGGAGGGTGCCGGATTTGGGAAACTGAATCGCCAAAACAAGCATCGGGGGTTTGTCGTTTTGATTTAGAACCGGAGAAACTACCTGTTATTATCACCTTGAGACAAATCCTAAAAGGATATTCTTTTGAAACTTAAAATATGAATAAACCTCGGATCATTGCTGCCGTAATGCTCAGCTTTCTGATTGGTTCAAGTGGCAGTTTTACTCAGGCCTACGGGCAAACTCATGAAGGTGAAATAATCGCTGACATCGGATTTGACCCAAAGGTGAATGGCTTCGGCTTTCGCAATTTTGGTAAAAACCCCGATTATGATGAGGATCTGACCGCCGACGACATGATCCGCATGTTTGGCGCTGCGAACGTCTGTATCGAGGGCACAACGGCAAGCGATTGTGTTCTATACGAAACGACCGAACGCTGGATCGAGGAGGCGATCAAGAAAATGGACGGTGGACATTGTGATGGGTTTTCGGTGTCGAGTCTGCGGATGTTTGTCGGCAAACCTTTCAAGGGACGCAAGAATCCGGCCGCTTTTCAGCGTGGAGCGGCTAATCTATTCGACCTACAAAAGAATCAGGTAACGAGCAATTACGTCTCTTACTACCAGACGCTCACATTTCTGAAAGAAACATATCTTTTTCGCACCCCGACCTTTAAGAAAAAGCCGTCCGAGATTCTGACGATGATCGAAGACTCAATGGAATCGAAAAAAGAACTTTACACGCTCGAGGTGTGGATGCGTGAGGCCGGCAAGATGACGCGAGGCCATTAGATATTGCCGATCGCCATCGAAGATATGGGCGGCGACATATATCGCATCCACGTTTACGACAATAATTACCCGGGTTAGACAAAATATGTAACCATCAATACCAAAACGGAAATGTGGCGGTATCACACGGCAAACAATCCGGCGGAAACTGCCCGCGATTAATGTCGGCACCGCGACGACGAATACACTTGGCCTAAAACGTCTCTCCGACCGTTCGCGTGCGCGGTACGAAGGCCCGTTTTGCGACCAAGACGAGGCAGGAGCTGACGATGGTAAGGATGCGGTTAATGAGACGAAAAGTCCGTTTATGAATGCTTCCTACACGCTAAATCCTGCTCCCAGGATCAATAGTCCCGCAGTCGAGCCAGAGTCGTTGACGATTTCATCGTCCGGCGACGTTGATCTTTTGATTACGGACGGGACCGGCAAGAGCATCGGCTATGACGTTGCCAAGAGGGTAACGGTCAACAACATTCCCGGCGCAACTGAAAATCTGATCCCGGGTTACGGTGAGGAAGATACACCGCCCGAGTACAATCTACCGATTGATCCGGCAAACAAAAAGCCGTACAAAATAACCATCGGCGGAACCGATTCCGAAGAATTGGCAGATCTACAGATCTACGGGCCGGGTTTTGTCGTCGGTTTTGCGGACATTTCGGTCGATAAAGGCGAGAGCCTCAATACGACGGTCAGCCAGGACGACCGCGAGCTGACGTTTACGGCGAGTGCCGATGGGGAAACGCCGACGATCTATCTTTCGACCGATAGTGGTCCGGACAAACCTAGTTATGAATTCGAGATCGGCGGCATCACTTTGGCGGGCGGCAAGACGGTATCGGTCAAGCTCGACATGGAAAAAGGCCTGATCTATTTTAAGGACGATGACGGTGACACCGACAAGTACGACATCAAAATCTCGCGTACAAACCCTAATGGCAAGGTCGACGTTTTTGACGAATATGACATGGACGTAGGAAAAGACAACAACTATGTCCTAAATTTCGGTGCGTGGGACGGCAAGGGGACGATCTGCGTCAAGGACGACGCCAACGAGGCCAATTTCGACAAAGACGAATGTCACAATATCGAAAACGAAAAGAAGCCGGCGGTTAAGAAACCGTCGTAGAAGCAAACCTTTCAAAATGAAAAAAAGGGCAGCCTAGCGGCTGACCCTTTCCTATTTTGAATATGTCAAACGCATTAGGCCGTCATTCGCATACCGCGGGGCAGCGAGTATTTCGATCCTACGATTCCGTGAAAATCGATGTCCCCTGCGTAAATCGCGCCTAATTTATCAAGTAAACGGCGGCTGCGTAAATTGTCGGGGTGGGTAAAGGCGTTTATTTCACCGAATCCGAAGACCCTTCGGCCATACGCGATACATTCAAAGGCCGCTTCGGTGGCGATGTCACGAGCCCAAAACCGCTGTCGGATCAAGACGAGGAGTTCGGGCAGGTCCCCCACAAGGCGAAAGCCGCAGAATCCGACAAATTCGCCCTGGTAATCAAATATCGACCATCGTCCCCAGCCGCGGTCTTCCCACGCCGCGACAGCCCTGTCGATCACCGTCGTTACATCAAGCCGTTCCATGACGCTGCCGGTTTGAAGCCCGACGAATTTCATCACCTCGGGGTCGGAGAGAAGTTCGAAATAGTCGTCGAGATCAGTGTATTCGACCGGACGCATATATAGCCGGGGTGTTTTAATAGCGTGTGCTTTTTCTGCCGCGACAACATTAAAAGGGGCCGGGGCGTGGGTAAAAGTCGTTGCAAAGGAAATCGCTGAATTCATTCTTTTCTGTCTCCGTATCGATATGGTGCTGGCCAATGGCAGATCAATGTATTTGAGCATTAAGAACGGGATAACCCGTGAATAGAAAAAAGGCCGCGAGGACACTAAGAATTATCAATGTGGAAGGAACATTAGATCGTATGCATTGGTTCATGGTCGCTCTCTCGACTACCGTTGGATTGAAAACCGCCGATAAACTGCGTCGGCCCGGTTATGTATTTCAATTTCCGTGCCATTGTCATAACTCATACGTATCAAACAACTTAGCCAAACACACAGATCCGCCGCCGGTCTCTGATAGGTCTAAATGAACTGAGATTCGGTCAAAATGACCGGTCAAATTATGACGATCGAGGAATGTCGTAAGGATTAATCCGGATGATAGAAACGACGGCGATCTCTTTGAAAAGACCGCCGCCGATGTGGTTTATTTCTTTCTGACGACCGTTATCGTGACCTCTGCCGGGTACTGTTTCGAATGATGAACGGCATTATGTGCCACTTTGCCGGTCGTTTCATCATAATTATGCCCGCCGGTGTTCATATTGCGATCAAAACGCGGAAAATTGCTGCTTGAGATCTCGATCCTGATCCGGTGGCCGGCCGCGAAGTAGTTGCTGGTCGTCATCGGCTGAAACGTCACTTTGTAAACCTTGCCGGAATCCATCCATGCCAGCGGTTTGTCGTATCCGTCGCGATAACGCATCCGCTGGATTGTTTCGTCGAGGTTCCAGGCCTTTCCGGTATCATCGACGTCGATCAGCTTGACGGTAAAATCCGTATCCTTTGCATCCGACGAAACGTAAAGGCTAACGTCGATCGGCCCGCTCAGTTCGATCCCTTCCTTTAGCACGTCCGAGCTGTAAACGAGGATATCGGGCCGCTCTTCCATCTTCGTCTGGTCCCATGCTCCACCGGTAACCGCATTTCCGGTACAGCAGACATTTCCGCCGAAAGAGGGAACGGGGTTCATCGGATCGTATTCAAAGCTGTCAGGCATATCTGTCGCGGGCGGTGTCGTTGTCAATGCTCCGTCGCCGTTACCGGTATTCGCTTTGCCATTGCTTGCGAGATAAAACTTCATCGGCTCGGCTCCCTTTGGCGGCCATGATTCCGACGACTGCCATTTGTTGCTGCCCATAGTGAAATACTGGACCTTTGGCCGTTTGAGAACGTCATTGTTTTCACCCTTCAGGAAATGATCGAACCAGTCGTAGGTCATCTTGCTGTAATCGAGCCGCGCGTCGCCCATACTTCGCTGCCCCACGACAGTGTTTTCGGTCGCCCTGGTATAACTGCAATGGAGCGTCGGTGCGATAACGGCGTATTGCTGGTCAGCGATGTCCGGGCTGGCTGTCTTGCGAACGTGATTATATGTCGCCAGATTTGGCCCGACCGAAACGTCGTACCATGACATAAACCAAAATCCGGGAATGTTGATCTTCATGTTGTCGTGAAAAAGACCGCCCTTGTACCAAGCCGGATCGTTCGGCGCCCGTTTGATCATCGCTCCGCCGGTACTGTTTGGCATCGGATCCGCAAAAATACCGTGCGGGCCGTCAACCGCCTTGATAATGTCCATTTCCGGCAAATGGCGAAGACCCTTTGCCCAATCGACAGATGGCTGCTGCTGTGCGAGATCGAAGGATTTCGAGATACGGATCAGTTCCTCCTGCGAGGTGTTCGCCGGTACCATCGGGCGGACCTGATTCTGTTCCCCATAAAGCCACGCGATAAAGAGCATCTGAACCGCGCCTCCGCGATACCAGTTGCCTTGCTCGTAATACGGCCCGACCCGCCCGACACCAGCTCCAAAACCCTGTGCGATCATCGTGGTAAACGCCGGATTTCCCTGAGCTGCAACTCCCATTTGCCATTCGGCAGTAGATGAGCAGCCGATAGTTCCAACCTTCTTATTCGACCACGGCTGCGACGACATCCACGAAATAGCGTCGGAACCATCCGTTACCGGCGGCCCTAGAATGTCGTAGTTGCCCTCGGAGAAAAAATGGCCGCGCTCATTCATCACGACATAGGCATAGCCGCGTTTCACGGCGTCGAGAATGGTCGTCATATCGCGCGGAGCACCAAGCCGGACGTCCCAAAAATTAAAATTGTATGGCGTTCGCGAAAAGATGACCGGGTATTTTCCAGGTGCTTTTGGCCGGTAAACATCGGCGGCCATTCGCTTGCCGTCACGCATCGGGACCATCATCTTGCGGTCAACGAAGGCGACCGACTCAAGTTCGGCCTCGATCGCATTTCTCTTGGCTATCGTCTCAGCGTCCGTTGCCGTGCGGTTTTGGGCGAAAGCACTCGGAACCAAAACGGCCG
>JAYVDQ010000490.1:0-3270 GCA_043749325.1 Chloracidobacterium sp.
CCAACGTCCGCCCCCCATTTCCAAACGTCTAGCCGCCCATATTGGCAAAGGCTGTAAACGATTGGCCGGCCTGTTTTGAGCAATGCGTCGCCCATTTTCTGATACACGGCGGGCATTTCTTCGTCGGTGTAAAGAATTCGTGCTCCGCACCAATCGTACTTAATATAATCAATGCCCCACGCCGCGAAAGTGCGTGCGTCTTGTTCTTCATGTCCGTAGGTGCCTTCGTAACCGGCGCAAGTATTCGGGCCGGGCGACGAGTAAATGCCCAGCTTTAACCCTTTGCTGTGGACATAATCCGCCAAGGCCTTCATGTCCGGAAATTTCTTATTAGATGTAATGTTTCCCTGGGCGTCGCGTTTTTCGCCTTCCCAAGTGTCGTCAATGTTTATGTAAACGTAACCAGCATCTTTCATCCCGTTGGTAGCGATCGCGTCGGCGACCCCACGAACAAGCTCATCGCTGACCCGGCCCTTGAATTGATTCCAACTGTTCCAGCCCATCGGGGGTGTTTTGGCCAGCCCGTTATATTTCACCTTGTGAAGTGCCGGCAGCGGAAGCCGCGCGGGCATGGCGCCTTCGCCATCGGGGACGCGTTTTGCGACCGACTCGGTCGGCTTGTCCTCCGGCCGGCGACGCGTAGCGAGATGCAGTTCATCGCCGACCAGCTTGCCCTCGTATTTCACTGTTCGGGTGCTGCCGCCGTCCTTCATAGATCCGGTGATCTTAAATCCATCGGCCCGGCCCGTGCTTTCGGAGATTTGGTAATAAAACTGTGTTACACGGATAGTACCGGTTATCTTGGCCCCATCCTGTTTTAGATTGAAATATGCCCACTGATTGGTTCCGTCGGTCCTCGGCAACTTGACCGCCCAGTTACCTGTCAATTCACCCGCCGCCTCGGCGTTAGGAATCAAATTCAAGTTGTCCCACTCCGTGAATGAGCCGCTAAGAAATACGACAAGTGACAGTATGAGCGTGGTCAGTACCCAGCCCCGAACGTGATAGTTGTGCTTATTTTTCATCGGATATGTAACCTCTATTGAATGTTTAGCCTGTCGGCAAAAGGAACTCGTAATAATATAGCGGATTTTTGTTACCGTTAACAGCCTGACGGGCGGTTTTTATTTTAATATCAAATTGGAGCTATAATTTAGCAACTAGACAAAAGAGCTTGATTTCGAGCAGGAGCAAACAATGAATAGAGAAGATCAGTTCGTTCCCCATTTGATCGTCAGCGACGGTATGGCCGCGCTTGAGTTTTACAAAGAGGTGTTCGGCGCCGTAGATGGACACAACATGATGGCTCCGGACGGCAAGCGGTTGATGCATGGCGAGATCGAGCTTGACGGGCATAAGCTGTTTGTGTCGGATTGGTTTGCCCCCACTGACGGTGGAACGTTGGACTCGCCGGAAAGACTTGGCGGAACTTGTGTCCGTATAACGCTCATGGTTGACAACGCGGACGCGGTAGTCGAGCGTGCCGTCGCGCGAGGTTCAGTCGTCCGAATGCCGGTGCAGGACATGTTCTGGGGAGCCCGCTATGGCAAATTCGTTGACCCATACGGCCACGAATGGGGAATCAATCAACAGCAAAAGGAAATGACACCCGGCGAGACTGAGGCCGAGGCCGATAAATTCTTTTCCAATCAAAACGATTAGCCTCGTGGTGCTTCAGGTTACTTCAGTGCTTCTGATGAAGCAAAGCGTTCAACCTGTTCAACTGTTCAGAAATGAACACTATAGGGAGATATAGCCACAGATGTCAGCAATAGAAGTGTTGCCGCCGCACAGGATCAGCACCACACTGCTGTTTGGCGTAAAATTTGCCCGAAGCTTTTCGGCGGCAGCGAGTGTGCATGAAGCGGCGGGTTCGGTAATAACTTTTAGGCGTCCGGCAATATAGACGAGTTCCTCGACAGCCTCGGCGTCGGTGACAAGAATTACGCTTTCGAGATTCTTTTGCGTCAGAGCGAGCGTCGCTTCTGAAACATACGGAGCACCGAGTGTTTTGGCGATCGAGGTGATCGCGGGTAACTCGACCGGGTGCCCTGCTGCAAGAGCCTGCGACATCGCATCTGCCCCGACAGTTTCGACTCCCCAAACTTTGATAGCCGGATGGATCGCTTTAACGGCTGTTGAAACGCCTCCCGCAAGCCCGCCGCCGCCGATGCTCAGAATTATGTCGGTTGCCTGTGGGACATCTTCTAATATTTCGAGACCGACAACACCCGCACCAGCCATTATCAACGGATCATCGAATGGATGCACAAAAACCCGCCCCTCATTTTTGTAATACTCGATCTTTTCAAAGGCCGCCGCTATGGTCGGCTGCAAATCCACCGTCGCACCATATCCACGGGTAGCGTCGACGTAAGTGGCCGGCGTATTTTGCGGCATCAGGATGACGGCATCCACCCCCAAAACGCTCGACGCATACGCCACTGCCTGGGCATGATTACCTCCACTGACGGCTACAACGCCATTGCCCCGTTCATGTTCGGACATCGAAAGCAGCTTGTTAAAAGCGCCGCGGGCCTTGAATGCACCTGTCTTTTGAAACAATTCGTATTTGACAAAAACCCGCGTGCCAAGCCGTTTGCTCAACGTCCCGCTATATTCGAGCGGCGTGCGTTTTACGTAATCCAGGGTGCGCTCCTGCGCGTGTCTGATGTCGTTGATGTCCATTGTAGTTAATATAACATCGAACAATGACCGGATGGGAATTGAACGCAAAGATCGTGGACTGTAAAATATATCAATGCCCGAACCTGAGCTAATGACCGAGGCCGACGTTCACGCCTTTGGCGTGGAGATCGTTTTCAAACAACTACAAGAGGCCGAGTGGCTGATCGAATCGGCAGATGGGCTCGTTGAGCGTACGCAGTACCCGCAGATCGTCGCCAGTAAAGACGGCGAATTTGCGTTCTTTGTCGTGCGGACGGCGATGTACCCCGGCCGGGGACGCATTGAGGGCGAAGAGGTTTTCCAACATCTCGTCCGCCACGCCAAAGATCACGGTGCGTCATGCTATTTTGCCAGTGTCGGAATAGCGAACTCTCAAGGCAAAACCGAGGAAGACATGACCGTACCCGTCAAGGGCGTCGCCTATCACGTAGCTTTTGACGGACTGGTTAAGATGGAGCTACCCGCGAATTAACGCTGATGAACAAAACAAGACTCGAAGCATTTCCGATGCCGTTATAGCGATCCTGATGACGATCATGGTGCTGGAACTGAAGACGCCGCACGGCGCCGATCTTGAATCCT
>JAYVDQ010000491.1:0-2038 GCA_043749325.1 Chloracidobacterium sp.
GCTCAAAAGCACCCAAAACGCAAGGATCTTGCGACCGCTTTCCGGCGGAGCTAAGAACAATCGCACCAGATGCGACAGAAAGTTAAGTAGCAGCAGCGGCATCACCACAAAATGAAACAGCGGGTACCAGCGAGTATGATTCGAGTAGTTTTGGGTATCGGCCATGAATATTCTCCTCTTAGAGTTTTGTCTGAGCCATAGCCTCAGGCGGTTTGCCAGTGAAATCCTCACCAGGATTTACAAAAAGGTTTTGCTCAAAACGGTACTGCTTATCATATAGCTGTTTGTATCGTCCGTCGAGTGCGATGAGTTCATCGTGGCTGCCGCGTTCGAGTATCTCGCCGGCCTCGACAACCAGGATCTGATCGGCGCTGCGGATGGTCGAGAGCCTGTGGGCGATCACAAATGTCGTGCGGCCCTCACGCAGCCGCTTCAGGCCTTCCTGGATCAAGGCTTCCGACTCGCTGTCGAGGCTCGATGTCGCCTCGTCGAGGATCAATATGCGCGGATTTGCGAGCAGCGCGCGAGCGATCGCGATACGCTGACGCTGGCCGCCGGAGAGTTTGACGCCGCGTTCGCCGACGATGGTGTCATAGCCGTTTGGGAATTTTTCGATGAATTCGTCCGCATTCGCAACCTTGCAGACGCTCTTGATCGTGTCGAGATTAGCCTCGGGATTAGAAAATCGGATGTTGTCGAGGATCGTGCCGTCAAAAAGAAAATTGTCCTGCAGCACGACACCGAGATGCCGGCGATAATCCCGCAGCCGCACCGCCTGCAGGTCTTTGCCGTCGATCTTTATCACGCCGGTTGTCGGTTGGATGAAATTCAGCACCAGACTAAGGATCGTCGATTTGCCTGAGCCGGACGAGCCGACCAGGGCCGTTGTCGAACCGGCCTCGGATTTAAAGCTAACACCTTTTAATACCGGAACGCCCTCGTCGTACTCAAAATGCACATCCTCAAAATCGATACTTCCCTTTATCCGGGTCAGCGGCTCTCGACTCGCATCCTCATCGGTCTCGGTCGTCATCGCCATGATCTCGCGGATGCGATCGAGTCCGGCGAGGGCCTCGGTGATCTGCGTTCCGATCGAGGTCAGCTCGATCACCGGCATCGCCAGCAGAAACGTGAACGAGATGTACATCAAAAAATAGCCAAGCGTCATCGTGCCCGCCTGAACGGCGTTGCCGCCGATGACGATCATCACGACCGCGATCGCGCCAATTATGACGGATGAGAATGATGAGATGGCTGAGACGCCGGTAACTGTTTTCGCGACATTCCGAAACAAACGATGGGCTCCGCGGGCAAATGAAAGTTCCTCGCGTTTTTCAGCCGTATAAGCTTTTACGATGCGGATACCGCCGAGCGATTCGCCAAGGCGGCCCGTTACCTCGCCTGTGATCACTGCCCTATCGCGAAACACCGGCCGCAGCACCTTAAATGCATAAAGCAACGCTCCGCCAAATATCAACAGCACCACGAGCGTCGCGGTCGTAAGCTGCCAATTGATGTAAAACAGCACCCCGAGTGCGATGGTCGCGGTGACAAGGCTGCCAAGTATTTGCCCGAGGCCGGTGCCGACGAGATTGCGGATGCCCTCGGCATCGTTCATGATACGCGAGATGAGTTGGCCGCTCTGCGTCGAATCAAAATACGATATTGGGAGACGCTCGATGTGCGTCTGAACATTCTTTCGCATCTCGGTGATCGCACGCTGGGCGGCGACGCCGAGGATCTGCGATAACGCAAAACCGGTCACGCCCTGCACCAGCGTCGAAACGCCGATCGCGAGAGCTATCCACTTGAGCAGCGAGTAGTTGTGATTTGTAAATACCTCGTCGCCCACGTACTTCATCGATGACGGCAGGACCATGCCCGAAAGCCGCGAGACGAGCATCAGGATACTCCCGATCAACAGCCGCCAGCGGGCGTTCCAGATGATCTTGCGAGCCTCAGCCCACGCGCCCGCGTAATTGACCTTTTTTTTCTTTTTTTCTGTAATTTCTTGGGAAATCTTATTCGCCGACGAGAT
>JAYVDQ010000492.1:0-4528 GCA_043749325.1 Chloracidobacterium sp.
TTGAAGCCATGATTCTTTCCGGGAAGGAAAATGCCCGGCAGTTCCTGGGTGAATCCAAATTTTCCATTCGGATTGTAATAGTAGATCAGGCGAAACGGAACATTGACAACCGGGACCTGGACACGAAGCTCGACGCCAAGGCTGGCCTTGAAATCCTTGAGCTTTCCAAATTTTGAGTCGTCGACCTTGAGAAGCGAATTCTGCTGCACATCACCCCGCAAATAGAATTGCTGAACCTGCGGCGACAGGCTTGTCGGGCATCCAAAGCGATTGCCGCGGCAAAATTCGTTGATAAAGTCGGTCTTGGTCATCAAACGATTCCGGAAATATAAAAGGCTGCTAAAGCTGCTCTCTAAAACCGGCGTATTTATCAGGCCCAAGGCGGTCAGGCGACCGGCTCCTATAAATGTTTCATCGGCCAGAAATGCACTGTTGATCTCCTGAGTACCCGATTTTCTAAGGTTGAAAACTGATCCGACATCCGCAAATAAAGCCATCGTTGCCGGGCCAAATATCGGCCGGCGATATTCGACATTCGCCAGCAGCTGGGTGTCTCCTCCAATAAACCGGTAATTGCGGCTAAACAGGGCAGGGTTACTGCCGCCCGCCCCTGTTACGAGGCCCAGAGCTTTGATCTCATTAATCGTGCGGCTATCGAGCCCAGTATTCGTATCCGCCGTACCGGAGGCATTGGTAGCTAAAACGACATTTTTGCTCGTAATATATGTATCGAACGGGGCGACCGGGCTGATAGCACGCGAATCGTAACCGCGAATATCGTTCTCGCTGCCCAGGAAGAACCTCTCGTATGCCGGTACACCGCCGATCAGGGCAATGGAATTAGACCGCCGGACGTTATCAGTGATCGACCAGCTTCCCACCGTCGCGGCCGTGAGCCTGAAGGCAAGAACCTCCGGGTTTTTGCTTTTCTTCTTTCGAACAGGAATAAATTGCGAGTAAGTGATGCTGGGCGAATATGTTCGGACATCGCCGCCAAGACCCGCAAATCCTAATGAAGCCGAGAGAGATTTGCCTCTCGCGGTGTCGATGCCGTTCGACGCCGGCTGTCGCGTATCATAAGCGAAAGTGAGAGCTATACGGCTCGTTAAAATGTTTGCCTGGCTGTAGATGACCGGGATATGCGCCGCCGGATCGGCAGACTGATTGACCTTTGGATCCTCAACCCTTGTTGCCGATAGCTGATATGTCAGACCGATACGCGAAAACTGTGTGAAAGTCCTCTTTTTGAAGAAAAGCTCGGACAAAGGCGCGGTCGCAAATATACTGGTCCCGTATGTACTTTGTGTAAAGAGATTGGCCTGATCGGTTGTGACGTTTCCGTATGGATTATAAAGGCTATTCAACAGATCCTGATTCTGTGTCAGAAACGTGCCCTCGCCAAAGAAATGATAGCGGCTGGCGAAGATAGAAAAACCAACCGAGATCGGCCTGTTCCTAAAGTAAGGTTGCTGAAAAGAGAATTGAAGACTGCTCTGACGGTTTCCCACACCGGCAGTTAACGACATGACCTCGCCCCGTCCCGCCAGGTTGTTCGTCGAGTACTCGAGCCCGAAAAACGAACCGCCGATACCCGATACTCCACCGTTAAAAGAGATTTGCTGGCGACCTTTTTCCTTGACCTTTACGATCAGATCGACATCGCCCTTTTCCTCATCCGTGCGGATCTCAACATCCTGGTCCTTGTCGATCGGATCAAAATACTGCGTCTGGTTGAGACGGGCGACCGATATCTCAAGATAATTCTGATTGTAGATATCGCCTTCGTTCAGCAGGAACTCGCGTCTCATCACCTTATCACGGGTAAATGTGTTGCCCGTGAACTCCAGGCGGCGAAGGGTAAACTGCTTGCCCTCCTCGATCGTGATCGTGATATCGACGATACCCTCATCCGGCTTTGCGGGGTTGTCTTTGAATTCGGGATTGAACTCGGCAACGGCCTGGACAAATCCTTGTGCGCCGTAGGCCTTTTTAAGGTCTTCATCGACGGCGTTTTGCAGACGTTTGCCGTCGGCGATCTCGCCCTTTTTGAGGCCGATACCTGCAAGTATTTGTGCCTCCGAAAAGATCGAATTACCCTCGACTTTTAGTTCGCCGACGCGGTAAACTTTGCCCTCGGTTACCGGCACTTTGATTTTCAAAGTGTCGTCCATCGATGTCAGCAGCGGGATAGGGAAATTCTTGACTACCGGAAATCCGGTTCGCTGATATCCGAGGCCGACAACCTCCGGGTCACCGATACGGGCCTGGAAATAGCCCTTTGACCACATATAGGACCGGACGTTTTTCCCCAGATCGTACTGTAGCTTTCTGAGATCGAGGATGTCCATTCCCTTGACACGTGAGACCATGCCGGTCTTTTTTACAAGGACAAGCGCGTCGCGAAGTTCACCCTGCTTGAAATGCTGTAGTCCTTCAAATTCTATCTCGACGATGCGTGAGCGATTGCCCTGATCGATGTCAAATGTCACGGCAATCGATGTGGCCGAGACATCTTCTTCCTTCACCGTCACTTTTGCATTCGGATAGCCTTTTGAGGCTAGCATTTCACGCAAAATACGCGTTGCATTACGCGCCTTCACCGGGTCATAAACCGATTCCTTCGAGATGCCGACGCGTTTCTCGCGAAATTCTTTGAGAATGTCAGATTCTGCGATGACCTTTGCCCCCTTGAATTGCAGATCGCGGATGACCGGCAGCTCGCGGACCTCGAATATGACATTGACGCCGCCGCGGATGCCCTCCTCGGTCAGCACGCGCGTTGCCGTCTTGTCGAAAAAGTTTAGCGAGAGCAGTTCTTTTAGATCGCGTTCGAGGGCAGCGGGATCATAGACGTCGCCGGGTCGGGTTTTGATGTAATAAAGGAGGTCGTCATCGCGGAGCCGGCGATTGCCCTGGATATCGACGGTTTCGACGATCTGCTGTGATGCGACAGTACCCGTAACTGGGTTGGATTTCGCACTGTCGCCGGTTTTGGCAAAGGCGGAAAAGCCCAAAAATGCCGAAACCAATACTACAAACCCGAGTGCGCGTGCGATTTTCATAAAACGGAGACTTCCCTTTGGTGCAAATTAAAAAGCTTCGAAAAGCTTTTGGTTCGCCATTATCGTTATCTTGAAGTTACAGGATAAATCAACAAAAACGGCATTTCAACGTCGGATTTAACTTGACCTGTTGGATTCAGCCAAACCGCCACAGGTTGCCTTTTTGCTCTATCCGTCAAACTTACGAATTATACAGGGAAATGGTCAGAACCGCGAGCCGTAGCGACCGGATTTCTTGGTTTGAATTTGCTTGCTCGAGCATTTCCGGAGCAGGCGGAGCACAAAGCTACGGAAAGGCAGTGAGGGGCCGGGACTTATTTTGACTGCACGGGATTTTTGACCTCACCTTTTCCGGACTTATCGATCGCGAATGAAAAAGTGATCCTGCCTCGCGGAGGGGTCTTATTCGCGTCGATCTGGACGGATGCAAATTTCCATTGTTTCAAAGCGTCCTCAACCGCAGCCGCAATAGCGGTGTCGGGCGATACGAGGACCTTTACATCCGTCACGTCGCCCTTCGCATTGTATTGGATCTCAGCGACGGCTGTGCCGGCGATCTTTTTCTTGAGCGATGCGGCCGGGTAAACGGGCATCACGGTCTTTGTTGCCGATTTCCGCAGCCCGTCCTCGGCGATCAGATTTGCCTCGTCACCCGCAAGCGACGGCAGCTTTCGTTCGAGCAGTATTTTGGTGAGCCCGACGTAGGCCAGCCCCCGCAGACGTTCGTCTTTAATATCGTTAACAGCATAGAC
The DNA here is from genome assembly GCA_043749325.1 of Chloracidobacterium sp. GTDB lineage: Bacteria > Acidobacteriota > Blastocatellia > Pyrinomonadales > Pyrinomonadaceae > OLB17. The sequence goes on from JAYVDQ010000492.1 coordinate 3,815, forward strand.
GGCATTGTCCGCGTCGCCGCTGACGGCCTTAAAAAATGAATCCTGAAACCCAATTTTTACGTCGGGTACGTCGATCATAAAGTACATGCCGATCTGTTTGAGGCCGATCGATCGGCGAAATTCGGGGTCCTGGATATTCTCGTATTTATTGAACGCCTTAAGTGCCTCGCCCAGTACGATGCTCGCCTGCATATCGCCCGCGGTGCGAAACTGGCCAGCGATATACATGAGCAAAAACGGGGTAATTTCGTTGTCCACGCGGACAGCCGTATCATGAGCCAAACCGAGGTCTTCGACTATCGCGTTCCGGTCCTTTGCCTTTTCCGCAGCGGCGGCGAGGGCGAGCCAGAGCATTGCTTTGTCAAGACTTTCGGGCAGCTTGTTGGTAGCTCGTGAGGCCTCGGTGAGGTCCGGATTTTTGGCCTTAAGAGCCTGGCGGATCTCGGCAAATTGGATCACATTTTCGAGTTCGTTTTTAAGAGATGTCTCTTCGATCTTCGGACACCAGAACCGCGCCGACTCAAAATTGTTTTTTCGCAGGGCGTTCATCGCCATGTCGAGATATAGCTGATCGCGGATCGCCGGATCGGGGTTTGCCTCGATCTCTTTGACGCGATCTTCGGGTTCGCTCGGTTTCTTGTTCAGGTATTTATAGGCGTCGCCGGACGTGAATTCCGCCGGAACCTGGGAGGCAAGAGTGGCCATTGCCGCGAC
>JAYVDQ010000493.1:0-4408 GCA_043749325.1 Chloracidobacterium sp.
CACAAATGAGGCCTTATCGGCGTCGAACATTCTGACCGGTGAGGCCTATCCTTTTCCTGACAACACATTTGACGCGTGTGTTTCGAACTACGTAAACGAGCATATTGCGGATCCGGTCGGCCACTTGCGAGAAATACGGCGTGTGTTAAAGCCAGACGGCGTTTACATTTTCCGCACGCCAAACCGATTTCACTACACTGCGATAGTTTCACATATAACCCCGCATTGGTTTCATAAGCTCGTCGGAAACCGCCTGCGAAATCTTCCCGCCGAAAGTCACGATCCGTACCCAACCTGCTATCGCCTAAACTCGCGCGCCACGATTGAGCGGTATGCGGAGGATCTTGGCTTTGCGATAGACCAATTTCGCCTTATCGAACCAGAGCCGCTGTACGGGATGGTCTCGCGTGCGCTTTTTATTCCGTTTATGGCATACGAACGCCTCGTTAATTCGTCCGAAAAACTAGCCGGTTTGCGGGCGAATATTCTCGCGGTTCTTAGAAAAACGTCGTGACAACCATGAAGATCATCAAGCAAATAAGCAAGATCGTTTTTGCCTTATTATTCGTTGCGGCCGGTGTGAATCATTTCGTTGACACGCCATTTTATGAATCGATCACGCCGCCATATATGCCCTGGCCGCTTGCGTTGGTGATTATCAGCGGAGTCGCGGAGATCGTGCTGGGCATCGCGTTACTTTTGCCAAAATGTAGCCGGCTTGCTGCCTGGGGACTGATCGCGTTGCTTATCGCGGTCTTTCCAGCCAACATTCACATGGCTGTTCACTCTGAGCTTTTCCCGACGATTCCAGTCATCGCTTTGTGGGTCCGGCTTCCACTGCAAGGCTTGCTGATCCTTTGGGCTTATTGGTACACGCGCATCACTGATCCGGAGAAATAAAATGAAGTTAGTGATCAATGGGGAAGTCGTAAATGGCATTGATGTCGGCAGCCAAACTCGTTGTGCTCATTACAGCAGCGATCTCGATATCATCGCGATCAAATTCAAATGCTGTGGTGGGTGGTTCCCATGTTTCGAATGTCACAGCGAGATCGCGGACCATGAAGCAAAAGTGTGGCCGCAGAATGAAAGAGAGACCTCCGCAATACTTTGCGGGGCGTGCGGATACCAGTTATCGGTCAATGAGTATCTCAGATGTGACTCAAGCTGTCCGGCCTGCAAAAGCAGTTTCAATCCCGGCTGCTCTGATCACTATCATCTCTACTTCGCATAAAACTTTTGGTTAACAGGCCTTTTCTATTCTTCGACAAGACGTACAAAGATCGTGACATAACGCCCCTATCATGGGCAGCAATTCCACGCCAAGGTGTTTGTGAGCGAGCCGGCAATGAAATTAATTGCAGAACACGGCGGCAAGAGTTGAAACAATCGTGATCTCAACGTAATATCCCTAAAAACACTTAGGAGAATTCGATGAAGACAAGGACCGTCATTCTGCTTTTGTTACTGGTGAGTTTGGCAGCTGCCGCCGCGTCCGCTCAGGGCACGTTGGCCGATTACGAGCGAGCCCGGGATCTCCCGGCTAAGTTTCAGACGTCCGCGATAAATCTGCCCGGGGCGATGAACTGGATACCCCGGACAGATCATATCTGGTACCGCCGCACCGTCACCGGTGGAAGCGAGATCGTCTGGGTAGACGCCGAGAACATGACGCGCCGGCCGGCATTTGACGCCGACAGACTCGCCGTTTCCCTCTCGACCGCGTCAGGACAAAAGTACACCGCGCTAAAGCTGCCTCTCGGTGCCGCTGCCAACCTTACATTTGTCGATTCGGAACAGGCGATCGAATTTATCGCGGCTGAGAGCCGTTGGAAATGTGACTTGAAGGACTACAAATGCATAAAGCTGGGACCCGCCCCGGGGTTGGCGCCCGGAGGCAACACACCGCCGCAGCTTCGACCCGTCGTTCCGCCAGGAACGGATACGCCAAGATCGTCACCCGACGGTAATTGGGAGGCATTGATCAAAAATTACAACATTGTCGTTCGCTCGAAAGACAAAAAGCAGGAATACCCGCTCAGTTTTGATGGTTCCGAGGATAACTATTACGCATTAAATACCATCGCATGGTCACCGGACTCAAAGAAAATAGCGGCTTATCGGGTGCGTCCGGGCTATCATCGCAAGATCCAGTACGTGGAATCATCGCCCTTGGACCAATTACAACCGAAATATTGGTCGATCGAGTACGCCAAACCCGGCGATACCGTTGATATCGAGCAGCCAGTGCTTTTTGACCTCGCGTCAAAACAGCAGATCGTTGTCGATAACACCTTGTTTCAAAATCCATACGACCTGACAAATCTCGTATGGCGTAAGGACAATCGAGCGTTCACATTTGAGTTTAATCAACGCGGCCATCAGGAATATCGCGTGATCGAGGTCGATGCCGCGAGCGGCAGAGCACGGGCAGTGATCGACGAGGTCAGCAAGACCTTTTTCTGCTATTCCGGTAAGAAATATCGCAACGATGTCGCTGACGGCAAAGAGATCATCTGGATGTCCGAGCGTGACGGCTGGAACCATCTCTACATGTTTGACGCCAATGGCAAGGTGAAGAATCAGATCACTAAAGGCGAATGGGTCGTTCGCGGCGTCGATAAGGTCGATGAGGAGAAACGCCAGATCTATTTTCACGCCAGCGGGACGCATCCGGGCAAGGACCCATATTTCAATTACTATTACCGCATCAATTTTGACGGCACAGAGATGACGCCAATGACCGAGGGCGACGCCAACCACACCGTCACGTTCTCGCAGGACATGAAGTTTTATACCGACACATGGTCGCGTGTCGACCTCCCAACTGTCTCACAACTGCGGAGCGTTGCAGACGGAAAAGTATTGATGGAGTTGGAAAAGACAGATATTACCGAACTCACCAAAGCCAATTGGCGTGCTCCCGAGGTATTTACGGCTAAGGGTCGCGATGGCCAGACCGACATTTGGGGCGTGATCATCCGGCCCACCAATTTTGATCCGAAGAAAAAATATCCCGTGATCGAGAATATCTACGCCGGGCCGCAGGATTCGTTTGTCCCCAAAAACTTCACGCCGTACACCGCGATGCAGGCACAGGCCGAGCTTGGCTTTATCGTCGTGCAGATCGATGGCATGGGCACGTCGAACCGCTCAAAAGCCTTTCACGATGTCGCGTGGAAGAATCTGGGAGATGCCGGTTTCCCGGACCGCATTCTCTGGCACAAAGCGGTCGCGGCCAAGTATCCTTACTACGACATCAGCCGCGTCGGGGTCTATGGGACCTCCGCCGGTGGGCAAAATTCGCTTGGCGCTCTGCTTTTCCATCCCGAATTTTATAAAGTCGCCGTTTCCGCCGCGGGGTGTCACGACAACCGCATGGACAAGATCTGGTGGAACGAGCAATGGATGGGCTGGCCGCTCGGCACACAGTACGCAGCCTCGTCAAACGTCGATAATGCCTATCGATTGCAGGGCCATTTGATGCTTTCCGTCGGTGAAATGGACCCGAATGTCGATCCGGCCTCGACCCTGCAGGTCGTCAACGCTCTCGTCAAAGCAAACAAGATCTTTGACCTTGTCGTGCTGCCGGAACAGGGACACGGGGCCGGCGGCGAATACGGCGAAAGAAAACGCTTCGACTTTTTCGTCCACCATCTGCTTGGGGTAGAGCCTCCGGACTGGAACAGGGTCGAATTAAAAAAGCCCGCGGATAGCGCGGCTTTGGATGACTAAATTTTACGTGACGCACAAGAGGAAAACATGAAAATCACAACTGTCATTTTGCTGCTGTTAAGTTTCACCGTTGGTGCTTTTGCCCAGGGGGGCGCCAATGAATTTGTCCGCGTAAACTCGCCGATCACGGCACTAACCCATGTTCGAGTGATCGACGGAACAGGAGCCGCACCGCTCGATGACCAGACGATCGTTATAAGCGAAGGCAAGATCAAGTCGGTCGGCCCAAGCGCGTCGGCGAGCGTGCCTGTGGGAGCAAAAACGATGGATATGACGGGTTACACAGTAATGCCCGGCCTCGTCGGGATGCATGATCATTTGTTTTTCCCGCAGGGCGGCAGCCCGCAAATCTACTCCGATATGGCTATCAGCTTTCCTCGGCTATATCTGGCCCTCGGCGTGACGACTATCCGTACAACCGGGAGCATTGCACCTTATACGGATCTAGAGGTAAAGCGAAGAATTGACGCCGGAACCATGATCGGGCCTAAGATGTGGGTCACGGCACCGTATCTGGAAGGCAAGGGTGCATACACGCCCGTCATGCACGAGCTGACCGGGACGGACGACGCCCGCCGGATGGTCAATTTTTGGGCTGACGAAGGTGCGACTTCGTTCAAGGCGTATATGAACATCACGCGCGACGAACTTCGCGCAGCCGTGGAGGAAGCTC
>JAYVDQ010000494.1:0-4187 GCA_043749325.1 Chloracidobacterium sp.
ATCCCGCTGCCGTGGCATTGCCCCGACCCGCGGGCGGTCATCGAATTCACCGATCTCCACATTCCCCGCAGCCTTGAAAAAGCCAGACGGTCCGGTGTGTTCACCTTTACGATCAACAAAGATTTCGACGCCGTTATCAAAGCCTGCGCCCAAATGAAGCGTCCCGACCAACCCGGCACGTGGATCACCGATGAGTTTATCGACACCTATTCCGAGTTGCACGCCACCGGAATGGCCCACAGCGTCGAAACGTGGGATAGCGAAGGCGGTCTTGCGGGGGGCCTGTACGGAGTCGATGCAGGTGGAGTTTTCTGCGGCGAGAGCATGTTTCACACCGCTCCGAACGCATCAAAACTCGCGCTTCTCTTCCTGATCGATCACCTCCGATCACGCGGCGCGACCTGGCTAGATGCCCAGGTCATGACGCCGCATATGGAAATCCTGGGAGCCAGGGAGATTGACCGGAAAGATTTTTTGGATAAACTCAATAGAATACAGAAAACTCGATTAGAATTGTTTCCGTGAGGTGACTTTTTATGAATACCATTTTCCTCAATCCAGACATCGTTCAAAGGTTTGACGAGCTAATTAAGAATGGAGAACAGCTAGCCTGGGGAGCAGAGAAAACAGCCACCAAACTTCTTGATCCTATACGGCTAACAAGATGGGCAACGAGCTCTCTGAATCTCCTTGATAAGCTGTCAGTATCAACGAATCGGTTTGTTCGGGAATTTGAGCGATACGGGCATGTGAATGAAGAAGGTGTTTTCAATGTGGGACTCGCACTTGGGGTCCTTCAGTCAGCACGAGACGAATACTTGCTTGGACTGGCAGTCGAGTATCATCTTTCTGTTTCCGCCGCCGTTTTTGGAGGGCTCCTTGATGAAGCCAAATATTTGCTGGAGAAATCGTATCTGAGAGCCGCGATGGTACTTATAGGTGCCGCTTTAGAAGAGGGACTCAAAACAAGAGCAAAGCAGTTTCCCGCTCTGTTGGGCGGAAAGGAGACTCTGACCCCAATTATCCACAAGCTTAAAGCCTCTGATATAGGCGTGCTAAACGAATTTCAAGCTAAAGAACTTGAAGCAGTAGGTGTTTTGCGGAATAAAGCAGCTCACGGAGAGGAGTTTGACTGTTCCAAAGATGAGATTGAGAAAGCCAAAAGAATTGTTGAAGACACTTTACACCATATATTAACTGGTGATTTCTCGTAAATGTCACAGATTTGAACATATGAATAACTCTTTTCTGATCTACGGAGCAAACGGCTACACCGGCGAGTTGATAACGCGGATGGCCGCCGAACGAGGCCTCAAACCGATCCTTGCGGGGCGTAACGAGGCGAAGATCGGCGAGCTTGCCGGAAAATATGGTTTCGGGCATCGAGCATTTTCCCTTGATGACACGGGAAAGGTGGACGCGGCCTTGCAGGAAGTTGATATGGTCCTGCATTGCGCCGGGCCATTTTCGATCACGTCGCGGCCGATGGTCGAGGCGTGCATTCGGAACAAGAAACACTACACCGACATTACCGGTGAGATCAGCGTTTTCGAGACGTGTGCCGCGTTCGACAAAAAGGCGACGGACGCGGGTGTCATGATCATGCCCGGCGTTGGTTTTGACGTAGTACCAAGCGACTGTCTCGCCCGCCATCTAAAAGACCGCTTGCCGACCGCAACCCATTTATCCCTGGCGTTTTACGGCATGGGCCGTCTCTCGCATGGCACGGCCGCGACCATGACTATGAACGTCGGAAAAGGCGGTGCGATCCGAAAGGATGGCAAGATCACCAGTGTAAAAGCTGCATGGAAAACGCGCGAGATCGACTTTGGCGAGGTCACAAAAACTGGCGTGACCATTCCATGGGGCGATGTTTCGACCGCTTTTTACACGACGGGCATCCCGAATATTGAGGTTTTCACCGTCGTTCCGCCATCAAACTTCAAAATGATGAAAATGTCCCGCTATCTCGGCTGGCTGCTCGCGACCGGCCCTTTTCAGAGCTATCTGCAAAAGAAAATCCCCGCCGGCGGCCCCTTAGACGCCGAACGAGAAAAAGGCAAGACGCTAATGTGGGGCGAGGCCACCGACGCCGACGGAAACCGCGTCGAGACCCGGCAACAGGGTCCCGAGGGCTACACGCTCACCGCGATCGCCGCGCTAAATATCGCCGAAAAGATCCTCGCCGGCAACTTCACGCCCGGCTACCAAACCCCCGCCAAAGCATACGGTGCCGACCTCGTACTTGAGATCGACGGCGTCGCCAGGCAGGACGTTTAGAGAGTAAAAGAAAAACCATCGAAGACGGTGGAATATTTGTAGCCCATATCGCCAGATATGGGTACGGCCAATCAATTAAGTCCGAACCGTCGAAGGCGGTGGCATAACGAATTCACAACGGTCTAGAGGCATTGGGTTGATACATGCCGCCGTTTTCAACGGCTCCGATGTTTTGGTGGCCCTATTCCCACGGTTTGCACCATGGGCTACAAATATGGCGTCGGCTTCGCCGACTAAAGGCAAAACCGAAACCGAGATCTGGCAAATGCTCGATGCCAACCCCGAGAAACATATTGAGACGGTCAAGCGGTCGAGGCGGAGCTTTATGAAAATAGACCAATAGCCGTCTTCCAAGAGAATTTGAAGCGTGGTATTTTAGCGAACTATGAGAGAACAAAATGATGGCGATGAGTTTCTCCTTTTTCAGGACAACTCTCCATTCAGAAAACTGCCGAACAATTTAAACAGGCCTCAGATGATGTCTTTTGATGCTATTCGATACTCGATTGAAATGGCCAACATTTCTTATCTCCGTCTCGTTGCTACGCTTGAGAAGATTGGAAAGGATTGGCGCGAAACTTCCTATCACCCATCACTTCTCCTATGATGAATTTCTACTCCACTAGCCAAGTTTTCACTCTGCCAATTCGAAATTGTTAAAGTCCGCGAACACCCAGTTGTTTGTGAGGGTGCTGTAGATTATTTTCAAATACTTCCTGGCCAACGCGATTTTGGCTTTGCCGTGGCCTCGTCTCGCTTTGACCTGTTCGTAATATTTTCTCAGGTAATCATTCTTTTTGATTGCACTCAGCGAGCATTGGACCAAGGTCGTCCGGCCTGTTTTACTTCCGCGTTTGGTAATTCGTCCGTGATTGACGGTTTCGTTTGAATTCGACACTCGCGGCACGATTCCGAAATAGCTGGCCAGTTTGTCGGCACTGGCAAAGTCGGACGCCTCGCCGATGACCGACAGCAGAATGCCGGCTGACAAACTGCCGATCCCAGAGATCGACACCAGGTTCCGGTAACCTTTAAGCTTTTCACTCTCTTCGGCAATGGCTTTGTCTAACTTCTTGATGCCTGCTTTCAAAGACCTGATCTGCTCGATTATTATGTCCAGCTCGATCCGCTCGATGGCTGTCCAACTTTCCAGCAGCACTTTTTCCAACCCCTTTTCCGACGCCAGGCTCGTTTTCCTTAGCTTCCGCCCGTTTGATACCGATAGAGCGTGTATCTTATTGATCAGACTAGTTTTGAGCCTCACCAGCTTAACCCTCGTACCCACCAAGGACTGCACCTTATCCGCCTCTTCCTTCTTCGCTCTAACTTCCGGCAGCATGTCCGCCTTCAAAAACACCGCCAAATTCATGGCGTCGTTCTTGTCCGTTTTCTTGACCGAGTTCTTTATAACGTCAAACTGTCTCGGATTGACCAGAACCACCCGGCTGCAAGCCGACCCGACCTGCTCAGTAAACCATCTCGTGTTCCCCGTCGCCTCAACCGCGATCTCATCCGCCAGCGATAATCCAGATACAAACCGCTCAATCTCGCAAAGCTGGTACTTTGCGATCTTAAACTCTTCTTTCTCTGTCAAATAACAAACCGTGATCTGTGTCGTATGTAGATCCACTCCGATATATCTCATCCGTTTTTTCCTCCAATTTATTGTCTTTGTCCAGCTTTGGAGTAGATTAACGGTGGCAAATGTGCCATTCTCCTATTCGAGGTCAACTCTTTTGAGCCTGCCTCATGGTGGCGGTGCGGGCGAGAAGCGGGATTGGAGTTAGTCTCCTTATCGCGGTCATTTAAGCCGCAAGAAAAATTTCAGCTTCAAGCCTCTCTACTCCAACGTCTTTCAACATCAGAGTACCCATCGCCACCGTTTAATTCATCATGCCATCTCCTTA
>JAYVDQ010000495.1:0-2916 GCA_043749325.1 Chloracidobacterium sp.
CGCTTAGAGCCGCGTAATTTTGCCATCCGTCCAATCTCACGGTTCCCGTGACGATCAGCTTATTCCCAACGCGAACGAAATCCTGAAAAAATGCTCCGATGTTATTTTGACGCCCGCCCGCGCCGACCCGGGTTGTCGGCAGACCATTCGAATAGCCGATCTCATCACTCGAACCGCGAACGTTCCGAAGTTCGACGCCGCCGACAAAGACCTGGTTGCGATAGACGGTCGAGAATTGGACCGATGCACCGATGTTCTGCACCGGAACCCGCTGAATGCGCGAAAGACTTTCGCTTGTCCGCGGGGTATTTACCGACGACGACACCTGATCAAAAACCTGCGTACCGCCATAAATACGCCAATTCACCTTGGTATCTTTCGATAAACCAAAATTGAGATCGCCACCCAGAACCAACTGCCGGATATGTGTCCGGTTTGTCTGTAGCCCGGTGCCGTTTGTCCGGACCTCACCAAATAAAGAGGGCCGCAGGAAAATGGAAGCGTGATCGCCGAATTTTCGCGTGATCTTTCCGGAGAAATTCGAGCTACGCGTCCCCGCAAAGCCGTCAACCGGGCCGCGAACGGCCGCATCCACCGGAATGTAGCCTTTAGTTTGAAACAACGTGCCGCCAATCACACCCAGCCAATCATTCGCCTTAAAACCAAAAAGCCCGGACCCGGAGATCGAGTTTTGCGAGCCGCCAAAAAAGTCTGATGAGAATAGAAATTTATCATCCGCCTTTCGCGGAATAACATTTATCGCACCGCTTAAGCTGGTGTCGCCGTAAAGGCTTGAGGCACCACCTCGCAGGACCTCAACGCTTTCAACCGCGACCGGTGCGACACGATTCCACTGGACCCACCCGCCGAACGGGTCATTGAGCGACACGCCGTCAAAAAGCACGACCGAACGGCTTGCCCCGCTTGAGCCTACGCCGCGCAAGGAAACGCCCTGCGTTGTCGGGTTGGCGTTGCGACTGCTTGAGCGTCGAAATATCGAGAATCCGACCGCCTGACGCAAAATATCGTCAAGCGTGGGAGCGGCGGACATGATTATTTCATGCCGCGAAAAGCTAACAACGCTCGCCGGGGTGTCGCCGATTTTCGTCTCGGTGCGGTTTGCCGTGATGACCACTTCCTCGCGTATCGCGGCGGGTGACGGCTGCGGTTCCTGTCCGGCCGCAAGCCCGAGAAAAAGAAGGACAATGCCCGATGTCGCAGTCAAGTTCATAAAAAATCATTGCAAAAAGGAACGTAACGGTGTTTAAATGTATATTAACACGGGCGTTTCCGTGAAATTGGACCAACAGTACGCATGTTCGACACCGTGATCACAAGCACGAACACAAAGCTGCGCAGCGCCGTCGATGGGCGGATGAAGGTATTGGTACTCTTTGGTACGCGGCCCGAGGCGATCAAGCTCGCACCTGTTATCGACGAACTCCAGAGGAAAAATTTCGCGACTATTGTCGTTTCGTCGAGCCAGCACAAGCATTTGCTACAGCCGTTTCTCGAAACGCTCGAGATCGATACCGATTTTGATCTAGATGTAATGCGAAACAATCAGTCGCCGACAGGCGTCTGTTCGCGTGTGATGGCGAAATTGGACAAGATCTTGGCTAAGCAAAAACCGGATCTCATTCTCGTACAAGGAGATACGACAACGACGCTCGCTGGTACGATGGCCGGTTTTTACCGCCGCATCCCGGTCGGCCACGTCGAGGCGGGACTTCGCTCAGGCAACCTGATGAGCCCGTTTCCAGAGGAAATGAATCGCCGCCTGGTGTCGCAGATCGCATCATTTCACTTCGCAGCCACCGAGAAAAATCGGCGCAATTTGCTCGCCGAGGACGTGCCAAGCGAAAAAGTTTTCGTAACCGGCAATCCGGTCGTGGATGCTCTCAAATCGATGCTCAAAAATCTGAAGGTTTCAGCAAAGATCACGAAATTGATCAAAGACACCGAGGGCAAAAAACGCCTGCTTTTGACCACGCACCGTCGAGAGAGCTTTGGGTCGACGATGACGGCCAATCTCAAGGTCATCGGCGATTTTGTCGAAAAGCGAAAAAACATGTGCCTTTTCTTTCCGGTTCACCCTAATCCGAATGTTAAAAACATCGCAAATGAGATACTCGGCGGACGCGAGCGCATATACTTGTTGGAGCCGCTCGACTATTCGGACTTTTTAGCTACTATGAAGTCCGCATGGCTGATCTTGTCAGATTCCGGCGGTGTTCAGGAAGAAGCTCCCAGTCTCGGAAAACCCCTGCTGATCTTGCGTGAAAACACCGAAAGGCCAGAGGCCATACGTTCGGGTGTGGCAAAACTTGTCGGCAACAGCCCGGGGTCGCTGAAACAGTTTCTCGAAGAGAATTATTCGGTCGAGACGTGGATCAAATCTATTAAAGAGGTAGCTAACCCCTTTGGCGACGGCAAGTCGGCCGCACGGATAGTCAGGATCATCGAAGAAAAATTGGCGTCCAAAGCAACTGCTGCCAAAGCTGACCAAGGCAAACTCTTCTAATTTCTTAACCCCTAAATGGAATCCCCCGCCACCGGCAATAAACATCTGCTCACCATTTTGGTGGAGGACTATTTCCATGTCGGCGCGTTCGAAAACCTCATTCAACAGCGGAACTGGCAAAATTTTGAGCCAAGATACGAGCGGAACACTCTGAAAACGCTCGATCTGCTCGCGTCGCACAACACTAAAGCAACATTTTTCGTCCTCGGCTGGATCGCCGAGCAAAATCCAGGCCTGATTCGCGAGATAGTCGCTCGCGGGCACGAGGTCGCGAGCCGCGGGTTTTATCACCGGAGCCTCAAAAACCTGACCGACGAAGAATTTCGCGAGGATCTCCGGCGGACAAACCGCGCTATCGAAGACGCTTGCGGACAGCGGGTCATCGGCTACCG
>JAYVDQ010000496.1:0-6646 GCA_043749325.1 Chloracidobacterium sp.
GATCGGCAAGCATCTCGCACAGCGGCGGCGAGATGTTCATCGCGAGACGCGGTTTTGCTCCGGCCTCATGCAGCGTTTGAAAAATGAAAATTAGTGGAAGATAGACCTCGGTGATGGCTTCGTAAAGCCAGTCTTCCTCAAGAAATTCGGGATATTCGGGGTGCCTGACAAAAGGCAGGTGGGCGTGGAGAACGAGGCTGAAATATCCGGTCGGCATAGTGCAGTTGTCAGTAGTCGGTGGTCAGTTGTCAGCAGTAATCGCTATACGAAGAATCGCATAACTACTGACAACTAACAACTGACAACTGGCAACTAGCGAAGCGAATGCGAGCTAACCGGCGCAAATTTTACTGACGACACTTTCCTTGTCCTGAGCGTTTTCGGAAAATTCACAAGGCTCGCTCCATAGACGGCGGAGCCGAGCTGCTCCTCGACAAATTCGGCTTCGTCGATGTCGAAATGCTCGCCGAGTGCGGCGAGGGCTTTACGGGCAAAGATCTTGTCTGCATTAGCGGCCAGGATCGCGAACAACGCCGGGCTGATCTTAAATCGCAGATCCTCAAGCGTCGCCCCCGCAGCAATGGCGAGCATGGCGTAGCGAATGTCCTCGGCGGCGATGCCGTGCAGATCGTGGTCACCGGCAAATTGCGTGAACGCATTATGCGTCGCCGACTGAGCGGCCGGCTGATCGTCTCCGGCGAGAGCCACGTCGAACGCATCCTGCGTAAATCCGGCGACATCGAGCACCTCGGCAAACTTCCCTGCCGATACCGTCCAGCGAGCCTCGCTTGCAGGATGCGGCGAGGGCGAGCGGCGCGGCGTTTCGACTGTGTTCGAATAAATGACGCGAAAATACGGGCGGTTCGGGGCGTAAAAACCAACCTCGGCCTGGTATTCGCCGTCCGGCTCGACGTCAAACCACCAGTTGCCGGCCGCATCGCAAGGATGGATCTCCTCGCTATCGCGGCGGAGATTTGTGAGCTTTAGCACGAGCATGTAGCTTCCCGTGTCGCTGCCGAAAGCGTTTTTTAGCAAATGCCATGGGTTTTCCTTGACCGCCCAATAAAAATAGAGCCGCGTCGGCGTCTGCATCTGTAGGCGGGCGCGATTTTCACGTGAAAGCTCGGGCAAAACAGGTTCGGCAAGCGCCTTGAAAACCGGTGACAGCTCGACCTTAGGGTCGGCGGCGGCTATCCTGGCGGTGAGATCGAGCGTGGTCTTTGTGGCGCGCGTCTTAATTTCCCCCGTCGCTACCGCTCCCGGTACTGACTTAGAGACATGTTTTTTTAAGGGCGAAGTCGCTACAGTTTTCGTCTTGACCGTTTTGGCGGCGCTCTTTTTCACCGGCGACGATGCTGTTACGGATTCCGCAACCTCGGCGAAGGGGTCGATGACGGCCTTTTTAGCAGTCCTCTTAGCGGGCGTCTTAACGGCCCCGGCCGCTACCGCTCCAGGTACTGACATTTCTTTCGCCACTGCCTTCTTCTTCGGTGCCGCGGCCTTCTTTGTAGGCTTTTTTTCCATAAAAATACAAAAACCGCAAGTTAAAAGTATGCGCCTTTTTTCACTAACTTACAAACTGAATTTGGTTTTTAGGCAACACAACGCCAGGCAAGGGGGGCTACCACGGAGATATTCATATCCGTGCCTATCCGTTCTTTCCAGTGTTAATCCGTGTCCGATTATTTTCTTATTTAATGGGCGAGGCGGATTTGAGCTTAATGTCGATCTTGCCGACCGAGGCGTCTATTTGAGAGCGGACCGGTATGTGCCGGGCGTCGTCGGTCATCCAAATGACCATCTTTCCCTTTTGCTCGATCAGGCGGCCGGTGCCGAATATCTCGGGCTCGATGCGGTAGCACCAGAGATTTCCAAGCACCGTTTTTTGCAGTTCGCGGCCCGTGACCGCGACCGGCACGCTGTAAACAACACCCGAATCGCTGACCGACAGATCGTAATGCTTGCCAATGGCGAGCGGCATCAGACGCAGGTAATATATCCCCGAGACCATGTCGAGCACATGTTCGCCGATCTCTGAGGCGATGCGGCGCGGCGGCCGCGCGCTATCCTTTGGGTCGGTCTCGACATAGGTCACCCGCTTTTGACCGTACTCAAAAATGGCCTCGCTATCGCGGACGCGTTCTTTCTGAACGTCGTGCTTGACCGTTTTTAGAATTCGAAATGACGGGTCGACGATCGAATCGTATTGCTGCAAAAAGCTGTAGCGAAATATCTTGAGTAGCGTGCCCCTTGAGACGGCCTCGGCCCTGATCGAGAGATCGGTCGTGTTTGGCATTGCCCTGCTCGTGAGCGTCAGTCCAGCAACGGTTATGCCGCGTAATACCTTGTTGATCTTAGCCTCGTACGTCAGCACCTCGCCGACAAACATCCTGCCATCGGGGGGTTTGGCCTCGGACGTTTGAGCCGACGCGGCAAAAACAGCCGCTAAAACAACGGCCGCGACTAAAAATGATCTAAAAACTAACGCTCTCATCTTTCTAGGGAAGAAAATATGCCTTGGCGGCCAAAACGCCGATCGCAAGAAAAACACCCAGCGCCGCCCGGTATTCCCGATATTGCAAGTATAGCTGAAAATCGAATTTCGTGCCTGTACGCTTCCATACGGTGAAACGCGGTATTAACATCGGGACATTTCGCGCGTATTCATCAAATTCGCCGTCAAAAATACGACGTATATCATCCATTTCCACGCGCATCACGGGTAAATAGATGCCAAGGAACAGACCGCTAAACAGCAGCGCCAACCACCAAACGCCGCCCGCCACCGTAAAACCGACGCCCATCAGAAAGCTGCCGAGATAGAGGGGATTCCGCGTGTAAGCGTACGGGCCTGAGATCGCCAGTTCCTTTGCCTTGCGGATGTGGCCCGACGCCCACGCCCGAACGCCCAGCCCGATCACCGCGACAAGCGTTCCGACAGCCAGCGTAACCGCCGTCGGCCTCGCAAAAATCAAAAAAACGACTGCGAATATAAACCCGAGCGGTACACGGATGCGTTGGACGAAACGTTTGTCGAATTTGAGCATTGTAATTCCTGTCAGAACCGGGAGCGGTAGCGACCGGATTCCGGTACGCCGGCAATAAGAATCCGGTCGCTACCGCTCCCGGTTCTGACTTGTTCGGAGCCGCTCGTTCACCGCCGCAAAAACCGTCGCGACGTCCGAATCCATGCAGATCCATTTCGAGCAGGTCCGGCGGTGGCAATCGACGTTGCAGTCGATATCGGTGCGCTGGACGCAGATGTCGCCAGGGTTTGGGCTGCCATTTCGCCACCATTCGGTCGGGCCGAAAAGGCCGACGACGGGAACTCCGGCGGCGACCGCGATGTGCGTCGGGCCGGTGTCGCCGCCGACGTAAACTTTGGCACGTTTCACCAATTCGTAAAAGCCCTTAAGGCCCGGCTGGGCGAGCACGAGGTTGCCGGTGCGACTGTTTGCGGCTACCTGATCGGCCAGGTTCAACTCTTTCGGGCCGGTCGCGACGATCGAAATAATGCGCCGCTCTTCCCACAGTTTATCGGCCAGTTGCCCGAATTTTTCGGCATGCCACAGCTTTGTCACCCAGCCGCCGCCCGGATTTAGCACCGCAAAATCACCGCCGCCCGCCGCCGCCGCGATGATCGCGTAGGCCTCGGCCCGGTGTTCGTCTGTCGTATTGATAGGAAACTCAAAATTGCTCGCCGGCACGTCGATCTTCAACGCACCCGCCACAAGCGCAAGGTTCTTTTCAATGACGTGGATACGCAGCGGCGTCTCGATGGTGTCGGTCAGCAGGATGCGACTCGCCGGCTCGCGCAACCCGTCACGCGAAAATCCCCAACGCCGCTTTGCTCCCGACAATTTCGCGATCGCCGCCGATTTCCAAAGCCCCTGAAAATCGACCGCCACGTCAAATTTGAACCGGCGCAGCCCCTTAAGCTGCTTGCTTATATTAAGCAGGATCTCTTCGATCACCATCCCGCCCCTGAGGGCCTGCGTATCGACCTCGATCAGGTTGTCGATCAGCGGATTCCCGCGAAGAATCTCCGCCGAGCGCTCCTCGGCTACCCAGGAGATCTCAGCATCCGGCAAAGCTTTCCT
Source organism: Chloracidobacterium sp. (assembly GCA_043749325.1). Classification (GTDB taxonomy): domain Bacteria; phylum Acidobacteriota; class Blastocatellia; order Pyrinomonadales; family Pyrinomonadaceae; genus OLB17. The sequence goes on from JAYVDQ010000496.1 coordinate 4,101, forward strand.
AATGGCAGCCAGCGACGGCAGCGTGTGGATGATGTCACCGATGCTGCCGAGTTTAACGATCAGAACCCGCATCTGTTTATATGGTAGATGCTACCAGATGAATAGGTAAACGCCAGGTTCTAAATTACTGGTCTTTACATAGCTGTTTATCGGTCCCGGAGCTTGTTTGCAAAAGATGTGGTTCGGGCGTACGATTGTTTAAATTTACGTTTCCAGACCAATCTTCTTTTCTTTCTACTGGCCAGCCACCGAGGTTCTTCTGTCAGACGCTAAATTGTTTCTTTAAATATCAAAAGGAGATAAGTCTGTATGACGCATGATGCTTTGAATCCCAATAAGTTTGGGTGTATGTCCGTCCGGGTCCGCGTACTTTCTGCCGCGCTCGCGTTTTTTCTTTGCAGCTTTGCCGGGATCTCGGTCTCCGCTCAGACCACCGAATTTGTTTATCAGGGACAACTGCAAAACGCGTCGGCACCGGCCACAGGCAGTTATGATTTTGTGTTTTCGCTCTATGACGCTCCGGCCAGCGGATTGCCGCTCGGGACGCTTACAAAAAGTAATGTGGCCGTGGCAAATGGCATATTTTCGGTCAATCTCGACTTTGGGCCGAGTTTTCCGGGGGCGGGCCGTTTTCTTGAGATAGTCATCAGACAGTCCGGAGGCGGGCCGTTTACGGTTCTATCGCCGAGACAGCCCGTGTCAAGCGCACCATACGCAATAAAGAGTCTGAGCGCCGACGCCGCAACAAATTCGGCTCTGCTTGGCGGCGTAGGGGCGAACCAATATCTGCAAATAAACGGTAACGGATCAGGCCTTACAAATCTTAACGCCGGAAATATCACCACCGGCACACTCAGTAACGCCCGGCTCGGCCAAGTTTCCACCGCGAATATTGCCGACCTGGCGGTGACCGATGCAAAGATAGCCGCAATGACCGCGAGCAAACTCTCTGGCGTTGTCGCAATTGCCAATGGCGGTACGGGATTGACCACACCGGGATCGACCGGAAATTATCTGCGGTCTAACGGCATGGGGTGGGCGACCACGACGATCCAGGCGGGCGACCTTCCGGATCTTGGGGGGGCATACATCAAGAACGGTTCCACTGTGCAAACCGCCTCGCTGAATATAAGCGGAAATGCCACGGCGGGAGGAACTCTAAGCGGCAACATTGTGAATAGCGCGGCGCAGCAGTACAACGTGAACGGTGTCCGCTTTCTTTATGGCCCTCTCGTTAATACCTTTCTTGGCAAAGAGGCCGGCAACCTCAGTACGTCCGGCAATGAAAACTCATTCGTCGGCTGGTTGGCTGGAAATGGCACCACTTCGGGAACCGGCAACTCATTTTTTGGCGTAGCTGCCGGACTAGGGAATACAACTGGTTCAGTTAATACCCTAGTTGGCCGGAATGCCGGAGTCACATCCAGCAACCTAATAAACGCAACTGCATTAGGAGCCTTCGCAAGGGTCTCTCAAAGCGACTCGCTTGTGTTGGGAAATAACGCAAATGTCGGTATCGGAATTTCGAATCCGGTCACCAAATTGCACGTAGTGGGGAACATAGCAAAAGCCACTCCTGCGACCGTGCGGTCATTCCTCGTCAGCACAAACGACCCTTATACCGGCCCGGGAAACCCGGCAAGTCCCTTTGCCTTAGACATTCGGCTGGTGGGTGCCGCCAATCTTGCCGATCGAGCAGCATTCCTGCAGACGACCGATATCGACACCATGGATGGCGGAAATATCCTGTTGCAGCCGCAAGGCGGAAGAGTCGGCATTGGGACTACAAACCCTTCGGACACATTATCTGTCAACGGGACTGCGAGCAAAACAGGTGGAGGGTCATGGGCCACGTTTTCGGACGAACGGCTAAAAAATATCAATGGACGTTTTACACCGGGCCTGGCGGCCGTAATGCGTTTGCAGCCGGTGCGCTACCGGTACAAGGCGGGCAATGCATTAGATATCAAGGCAGATGGCGAATATGTCGGCTTTAGTGCCCAGGCTGTCGAAAAGGTTATTCCCGAAGCTGTCACAAAAAACGAACAGGGTTATCGGATGGTAAATAATGATCCGATCATGTGGGCCATGCTAAATGCAGTCAAAGAACAGGAAGTACTTATCGAAAAACAAAATGCACTAAACAAAAAACAGGGATCGGAGATCGAGGCGTTAAAGGCCCTCGTCTGCCTTAGCCATCGAACCGCTGCGCCCTGCCGTGCGAAAAAATGATCTACAACGGGAGACTTAAAATGAGAAAAGCATATTTTATTGTTTTGACCATTTGTTGTGTGGCGTTTTGCTCCATTTTTACGCTGGCGCAATCGGATGGGCCGTATATGATTCAAAGGTCGATCATCGCGGGTGGTGGTGGTCAGAGTGCGGGAAATGGATTCGTGGTGAACGGCACTATCGGCCAGCATACAGCCGGAACGACCTCTACGGGTGGTGCGTTTCAGTTAACCGGCGGATTTTGGGGCGGCACTGCGGCTCCCGCTGCGAATGTGACAATATCAGGCCGCGTCTTTGCCTCGAACGGACTCACC
>JAYVDQ010000497.1:0-3231 GCA_043749325.1 Chloracidobacterium sp.
GTGTCTTTGGCGAGCACTGCGGCTCGCATCCAGGCCATGTCGGGCTTGGTGCCGATCTTAAACTCTTTGTTTGAAGCACTAACGCCACGCCAGCTCTTAAGTTCAAGCCGCTTCAGCTCATAACCCTTTGACTCGACATAGCTTTGCATCCCGGTCAAGATCTTGTCCGGGTTGGTGCCGCCAATGCTGGGATCGGTGCCGAATTCCTCGGCAAGGGTCTGGATAAGCTTGATCTGGTCTTTGTGCCCCGTCCCGGGGACCAGATTTTTCATGCCAAACGCTTTGGACAAATAGATGAGCCCATCCGAAACCGACGTGGGAGCACAATGCATGCGACCCTCATCCTCGAAATCAGCATCCGGGTCTCTCTGCCAAAAGGTAGGAGTCAGTTCCACTTTGGATCCGGCCGCTTGGGCGAAAATGATCGCTTGCTGCGAGCCAAAAAGACATAAAAGTAATGCCGCATGTAATATGATCGCCCAAAACGCCTTGGCATGCACTCGATTGTTCATCTGATCTCCTAAGTTTAGAATGTTTTGAAATTGAGCTTTGGAACCCTGTAACCCGTGCTTGGGGGCTCTTATCGGGTGAAGTTTACCCGATTTCCGAATAAAAACCAAACGCATGGAATTACTCTCCAACTAAATTCAGTTTATCGTCTCGGTTATCTCTTCCGCGGGACGCATTGAGTCGACGTTTGCGGAATCCGTCACGATCAGTGGGACTTCCTCCAATACGACCGCGTTTGCGATGGTCTGGATCCAGTAGGTTCCGGGGTTTGAGAATACGACGTTTACGAAAAAGCTGACGTTGTCAGTAAAGCCGCCGTTTGCGGAGCCGAATACGGCTAACTCCTGCGATTGAAAAGAAACCAGAATCCATCTGATTTATGCTAATATTCCGACTATGGACACGATGACGCTTACATTAAACTTGCCGGAAGATATCGGGACCGCTTTGCGCAATAGGGCAAAAAAGAGCGGTAAGGAAGTCGGGGAATATGTTGAAACCCTGATCACCACTCAGGTAAAACGCCCAACTTATCGAGACCTTTTTGCCGATGTCCGAAAAAGCATATCTGTTAGCGACGATGAGTTGGAAAAGAACATTGATGCCGCAATAGCCGAATCCAGAGAAGCGAGACGTTAAAACGTGGCTGATATTCCCATTGCGGTTTTTGACTGCGGAGTAATCCTACAGGGTTTGATGTCGAAGGCCGGTCCTGCCAAGGCCTGCCTCGAGCTTGTCGAAGATAACCATGTAAGGTTAGTGATGTGCGAAGCTATCCTCGCCGAAATCAAAGACGTCATCTCGCGGACCCACCTTAAAAAACTCAGCCAGTATTTAACCGATGAAAAAACCGAGGCATTAATAGACTTGATCCTGGAAAAAGCCGAGTTTGTCGAAAATGTAGGACAACATTTCACATATCCGCGAGACAAGACAGACGAACCTTATCTAAACCTGGCCATCGAAACGGGAGCAGGATTTCTCATCGCCCGTGATCGTGATCTGCTCGATCTAATGACCGATGACTCTGATGAGGCCAAGGAATTCAGACAGAGGTTTCGCCATTTGAAGATCGTTGACCCGGTGGAGTTTCTTCAAATTATTCGGAAATTGGATTTGTCACTGGAGCCTTGATAAAAGAGTAACAATTGTAAGGGCTAGTTGATCGTTTCGGTTATCTCTTCAGCCGGACACCTCGAGTCGACGTTTGCGGAATCTGTCACGATCAACGGGACTTCCTCCAATACGACGGTATTCGCAATGGTCTGGACCCAATAAGTGCCGGGGTTTGAAAAGACCACGTTTACAAAAAAGCTGACGTTATCGGTAAAGACGCCGTTCGCGAGTTCGATGGTTGTTGGCTGCGAGGTGACGATGAGATCGGATTTGTCGGGCGACAGGATGCGGATCTCGGTCTGGTGGCTGCCCTGGCCGGTCCAATGATTGATCAAGGTCTGAAGGGTCTCAAGGTAGATACGGCGGCGGTGAGACGCGGAGAGGAAGAGAGAACCGCCCCGCCGTTGTCAGCGGCACCCTTTCTTCGTAAGGAGGGGAGCCCGAAGGCATTTAGATCGCCCTGTTTTTCTTGAACCACGCCAGCAACTTGGGCCAAGCATCTTCGGCCGACTGTTTGTTGTAACTTGGACGATAATCCGCAAAAAATCCGTGCATCGCATTGGGATAAACGATCAGCTCCGATTTAGATTTGCCCGCTTTTTTGACGGCATCTTGCATTCGCTGCACGCTATCGACCGTGATGCCCGTGTCGAGGCCGCCGTAAAATCCGATGACCGGCACCGTAAGCTCATTGATATGATCAATCGGCGTCGTCGGCTGCAAGGCGTTGACGGGTGAATTCGGTGTCGGGGCGAGACGCCCGTACCACGCGGCGCCGGCCTTGATCTTCGGATTGTGAGCGGCATAGAGCCATACGATCCGGCCGCCCCAACAGAAACCGGTGATCGAGACCTTTTTTGTATTACCGCTGTTCTTTCCGGCCCAAGCTACCGTCGAATCGATGTCCGTCATCGACTGTGTGTCCGGAATCTTGCTGTAAGTATTTCGGTTAATCTCACGCGGGTCTTTCAGGTCCTTGACTTCGCCCTGCCGTGCGTAGAGGGCCGGTGCGACGGCCATGTAACCGAGCTTGGCAAAGCGGCGGCACACATCCTGTATCCATTCATTAACCCCAAATATTTCGTGAATGACGATCACGACCGGAAATTTCCCGCCTTTTTTGTCGGGCATTGCTCGATAGGCCGGGATCTCGCCGTCGGCGACAGGTATTTTTACCTCACCGGCGATCAGGCCGTTGGCGTCGGTCGTAATTTTGGACTGCGCGGCGATCGGCGTAACCGCGAGCCCGTAGACACCGGCTGCGAGGATAGATGTCACCAAAAACTCGCGCCTGTTAAACGTCGGTGCCTCCGGATTGGAATTTACGATATCTTCGCGCATAATTTTTCTCTCTTTCGTCCTTATTGCTTAGATTTTTACTTTTCCTTCTGCCAAGGTCAAGAGTATAATCCGATAAACGACAAGAATTGTCAGTTGTAAGCAGGTTATGTTTTTGATCGTACTCATCGGATTATCGCTCGTCCTGCTCGGGATCGTGGGGCTGCAGTTTACGTACATGTTTTACCTCGACCGGCTCCACCTTGAACGAAAGAAACATCTTCACGGGCTGGAAAGGAAGTGCGGTCAATTGAGCGAGCGTCTTAA
>JAYVDQ010000498.1:0-2374 GCA_043749325.1 Chloracidobacterium sp.
GACACAAAACACACCATTCGAACTGCGGCCCTGAGAGTTTTCATCGATTTGGATATTTTTGCGGTCTGGGCGACTTTGTGGAAAATAATCTCCCGCAAAGCCGCAAAGACCGCAAAGTTAAGTCAGGACAGATTTACTCCGTCATTTTCTTAAAATTGTATCTTACCAAAAACCTCATCGGCAATGTTTTGCCATTTCGTTCGGCGGGCCGCCAGTTCATTTGACGCACGGCCCGCTCGACCGATTCGTCGAGGCCATAACCTGCCCAACGCACGATCTCGGTTCGTGTTATCGCCCCGGTCGCGTCGGTATCGACCAATATGTCAACGGTTGCCTTGATGTCATAAAGGCCGGCCTCCGCCGTATATTCGGGTTTGATGCGGCGGTAAGGGATCGGAGCTCGAAAATTTTTGGCCTCGGGCGAGTCCGCATCCGGCACCTCTTCGAGCTGAGGCGGGACAGGCGCGTTGATTTCGGATCTCAACGTGGCTTTTAGAGCGGCCGAGATGTCGGAGGCCAAAACATTGATCGAATCGACCAACATCTTCGCAGCGTTTACGGGCTTTCCCGCTTCAAAATGCTGTAGCTTCCATAAGACGAGCCTTCCGGTGCGTGAGCTGACAGCGTAGATGACGGCGTTTGATTCGTAATATTCGGGCCGCTGGGTCGAGCTCCGCCGCAGATTCGCCGACCTCAGAAGCAAAAAATAGTCACAGCCGATGACAGCCCCGATCCGTTTCGAGTCACCGGTCGTAAGATTGAATGGATTGTCTGGAGCGGCCGACCTGAACGCGGTTTCGCTGAGCGAATCGTCGAGGATCTTGTGCTTTTCAGCGAGTGCGGTTTCGAGCTTTTCCGCAAACTGTCTGCTTGCATCGGCGTTGTCCGGTGTGAGTATCGCGATTCTTTGCGCCTGTGACACGCCGAAGCATATCACCACAGAGGCACAGAGACGCAGAGATAAAAGGATAAAACGAACGCAGATTTTTGCCCTGCCCACGCTTGCTTTCTCTGTGTCTCTGCGTCTCTGCGGTTCAACCACGGTGATAAAGTTCAGCGATTTCATCCTTCAATTCGGCAGGGAAACAGATGCGATGGATTCGGTAGCCTTCCTGTAGCCCGCGAACGGCGGCGCTGACCGACGATATCTCACGAATGGCGGGCCGCGCAAAGCCATCCTCGACGAAGATCAGGTTTTTGTTGTCGGACGTGTCTTTTGAATAAAACGAATACGGCACGCTGCCGGCGGCGTCTTCGACAAAATAATAATCCGGATCGAAACCGGCGTTTGCGACTATATTTCGCGATTCGTCGATAAACCCGGGCCGGTCGCCCTCGGGCATATCGAGATCAAATGCCTTAAAGAGCCGCCGGTTCAGGAATCGTTTGGCAAGGTCCGCCAGGATCTCGTCATTGCCATGCTGCCAGCGTTTTATGCTGAACATGATATCGGTGTCATCGAGTTCCAGATGCTCGCCAAGATTTAGCTTGCTCCCGGCGAGGATCTTTTCCATAGGCGTTCCCTGTGCGCACCAAACATCGCCGCCGTCCTTGAATATCTGGAGCGCACGCTTTAGCAGCACCCGCAAAACCGCCTCAGCCGAGCGCAGCGTACGGTGAAAATACACCTGCCGGTACATATAGTAACGGGCCTGCAGATAATCCTCGACGGCGTAGAGTCCCGGTGCCGAGACATACAGATGGTCGTCGGCCTCGTTTATCTCAATCGATTTGATTATCCATTCGAGATCGTAAATGCCGTACTTGGCCCCGGTCATCAGGCTGTCGCGAAGCAGGTAATCCATGCGGTCAACATCGAGCTGCGAAGAGACGAGCTGGGCTAGGGCCAGCGGACGAAAATCGCCGCGTATGATCGCCGCGACATTTTTGGCAAGCTCCGGTGAAAATCGCCGCAACTGGCGTCCGATTTCTGTCTCCTCACTTAGTACCGCCTCGACGGTGAAATCTTCGTGGTGAAAATCGAGGATGGATTCGATGACGTGCGAGAAAGGGCCGTGTCCGATATCATGGACGAGGGCTGCGACGCGGACGGCGGTCTGGACTTCGTCCGGAATGTTATATGTAAGCCGGAGCTTGGCGACCATGCGGGCCGCTAGGTGAAATGCCCCGAGACTGTGCGTAAAGCGTGAATGCTCGGCCGCTTGGTAAGCAAAATACGCCAGTCCAAGCTGCCTGATCCGCCGCAGCCGCTGAAACTCGGGCGTGTCCACCAGCGACACGATTAGCCGGCCTTCGTCAGTATCGGTATTGACGCGGATGATGTTATGAACAGAGTCGCGGTAAATTCTCTCCACTAATTTAAACGTTGCCTTTTGTTATAAATAAAAGAATCCTGAATCATTTTGCTTGATAA
>JAYVDQ010000499.1:0-2815 GCA_043749325.1 Chloracidobacterium sp.
CGATCGGATCGCAGCGGCCGTAAAGATCACCGAGCACATGCCGGCGTGAAAGCGATAGCGGACTGTATGACATGATTTGATCATATCATTTTTTGCCCATTTTGTCGCAAAAAAAGATACCCACCGCAATTGCGGTGGGTATCATTCGAATTACATGGTGTAGATACTACCAACGGCCGCCGCCGCCGCCGTATCCACCACCGCCGCCGTAACCGCCGCCGCCGCCGCCGCGATTACCGCCGCGACCGCCGCCGCCGCCGCTGCGATTTTCCTGCGGTTTTGCTTCGTTGACTTTTAGAGCGCGTCCGTCGATCTCTTTGCCGTTAAGCTGAGCGATCGCGGCTTCGCCGTCTGCCTGCGATGACATTTCGACGAATCCAAAACCGCGTGAACGGCCGGTTTCACGGTCTTCGATGATGTTGGTCGATTCGACCGTTCCGATAGCGCCAAACAGGTCGTTAAGATCCTGATTGGTGGTCGAGAAGGAAATATTTCCTACGTAGAGTTTCATTGACATTTTATTTTTACCTTTCCCTAATTGGGGATTCTAAAGAAGTTTCGAACCGGAGCGGTCATCCGCCAGGGATAAAGGCTGGGTTTCGGATACTCAAAAAGCGAGAGCTACTTCTAATTACTAAATGGGGACCTGCTCTCAAACTTATCCAAAAACCGTTAAAGAAAGCGCGCCCCTTAAGACGCGAGAGAAGGATTAACATTGTTATGATGCACGTTACGCCACGTAATAGCAAGCCTTATTGGGCAAAGATTTACGCATCTGCCGGCTGCCAAATCGAAAAGGCTTCGCCCGCAGCGAAGCCTTTCGGTGTTCTGTAAGAGCATCATCCCGCACATAGCTTTTACCAGTGCGGCGTGATGCCGAGATTGGAGAAGAAAAACGAGTATATGTCGGCCGTTTGTTCCAGTTGTTTTGTCGTGCTGCTGGCTCCGTGCCCTGATTTTGTGTCGATGCGAATAATGACCGGTTTGTCGCCCGCCTGTGCCGCCTGTAATGCCGCCGCGTACTTGAACGAATGGGCCGGCACGACACGATCGTCGTGATCGGCAGTTGTGACCAGTATGGCGGGATATTTCGTGCCCGGTTTTACGTTGTGGACCGGCGAGTAAGCATATAGCGCCTTAAACTCAGCGGCGTTCGCATCGCTGCGGCCATAGTCCGCGGCCCAGTTCCAGCCTATGGTGAACAAGTGATAGCGGAGCATGTCCATGACTCCGGCGTGCTGATGCACCGCGGCGAACAGATCGGGCCGTTGATTGGCAACCGCTCCGACCAATAGTCCGCCGTTCGAGGCTCCGTCGATTCCGAGCTTCGTTGGCGAAGTATATTTCTCCTTGATCAGGTATTCTGCCGCCCCGATGAAATCGTCAAAGACGTTTTGTTTCTGTAGCTTGGTGCCGGCCATGTGCCATTTCTCGCCGTACTCGCCGCCACCTCGCATATTCGCTGAGGCCCAGATAACGCCCTGCTCAAGCAATGCGATCCGCAACGCACTGAAACCCGGATTGGTTGTGATATTAAAACCGCCGTAGCCGTACAGGATCGTCGGATTGTTTCCGTCCAGCTTTAGGCCTTTCTTGTACGTTAAGAACATAGGGACGCGCGTACCGTCCTTGCTGTTAAAGAAAACCTGTTTTACCTCGTAGTCGCTTGCTTTGAAGCCGGGAATATCGACTGTGCGAAAAACGGAGGAGTTACGCGAGGCGACGTCGTATTTGTAAATAGTCGGCGGAGCATTGAAAGACGTGTAGGTGTAAAAAACAAATTTGTCATCGTCCCGTCCGCCAAAACCTCCGGCGGAACCAAGGCCGGGAAGCGGCACTTCGTTTTCGAGTTTGCCGTCCAGGCTGTAAACATATGCCCGGGTCGTCACGTCTTTCAGGTATGTAACGAACAATTTGCCGCCTGCGGTACCGCTGCTTTCAAGGGGCTCCGCCCTTTCGGGAATTACATCCTTCCACGTTTTGGTGGCCGGGTCGTAGAGTACGACCTTACCGTTCGGAGCTTCATGGTTTGTTTCGATCAGGAATTTCCCGTTGACATCGTCGATGATGCTGTATTGGTCGTTCGAGATCTCGCTGACGATGGGCGTAAACGCTGTTTCGCCTTTAGAAAGATCTTTGAAGGAGACGGCGTTACCATTCTTGCCTTTGCCGCGTTCCGAGATATTGAGGAGCGCGAATTTTTCGTCCTCCGTTACACCAACGCCTTGAAAACGCTGCGGATTTGCTTTGTCTTCGTAAACCAGCGTGTCGGCCGATTGCGGCGTGCCGAGCTTGTGATACCAGACGGATTGAAATTCATTTTTGGTGTAGAGTTCGTGGCCCTTTTCAGGGGCGGGATAGCGGCTGTAGAAAAATCCTTCGTCGCCGAGCCACGATCCGCCGCCGTTCTTGATCCAGGTCAAATGATCGGCGAGCGGCTTTTTGGTCGCGACATCCAGCACATAGAGGTCGTTCCAGTCCGAGCCACCCTGCGATACGCCGTAAATGACATACTTGCCCTTTGGCGACCATGAGAATGCACCAAGACGCGATGTGCCGTCCGCGGAAAATTTGTTTGGGTCGAGCAGCATTTCCGGCGAACCACCCAGGCCTTTTTGGATGTACCACACGCTCTGATTTTGCAGTCCGTCGTTCTTTGTAAACGCAAACCACTCGCCGCGTCGCTGCGGGGCGGTGAACTTCGGATAATTGAGGAGCGTCGTCAGCCGGTCCTTGACCTTATTTCGATAAGGGATCTGATCAAGGTACGCAAACGTGACCTTATTCTCAGCATCGACCCAGTCGGCGACCTCTT
>JAYVDQ010000500.1:0-3614 GCA_043749325.1 Chloracidobacterium sp.
CCAGCTGCGCAGCCCGTTGTTCAACAGCCTGTAAGCCAGCCGCCGCTACACCAGGTGATCCAACCGGCGGTTCAGCAGGTAATTCAACCCGCGGTGCAACCGGCAAAGCCGTCCCGCTCAAGTAAGACCAAATGGTTTATCATCGGCGGCATCGCCATCTTACTACTTTTTATTGCCGTTATTGTTATATTACTGGCGGCTGCTATCATTTGGAAGCAATATAGTTAAGCCCTAATTTTCTTGACCGCTCCGAGCAGGTAAGATCGCGGTTTGATTAGTTGTATTAATCTGATGCCGAGTCGGCGACTCGTCGGGCAGGAATCCGGTCGCTACTCCCGGTTCTGACAGGATCGCTAAAATGCCACGTGTAATCGAAAACCACTCGCGAGTGATCGAGGCATTTCGCAATGTTGAGATCGTCTCCGAACTCGTAGGTCAATTACCAAATGGCGAGTTTCGCAATGAACTCGACATGGACATCATCCTGTTTGGCCGCAGTTACCGCGGCAAGCAGGTAGGTCCCTATACGCGGCTGCTCGAATTCATGCCGGGTGAGGTCATCGTCCAGGAAAACACCTGGGAAAGCAGCATTTTCTATGTCCTGGTGCAGGGCAAACTCGAAGCCTCGGTAATCGAACAAAATGGAAACCGCCAAAAGGTCGGCGAGATCAAGGCGGGCTATTCTTTTGGCGAAATGGCCTTACTTTCAGGCTCTACGCGAACGGCCACCGTTTCCGTGGCCGATGGTATTGAGCCGGCCCTCGTTCTCGAATTTACGCGTCCCGCCATCCGGCTCCTCCGAAAATTACCGAAATTTGGTCGAGTGCTGGACCGAAATTACCGCAACTACGGGCTCTCGCTGACTCTAAACGAGCTTCAAGATTTCAACAACATAGATTTCGACGCCGAGCTGCTGAAGCGGCTTAATGACGCGACCCGGTTCGCTGTCTATGAAAAAGATCACGTGCTGTTTCGCGAGGGTGACCCGATCAACCGGGTCGTCTATGTTCGAAACGGCTGGCTACAGCGGGTGAGCGGCATCGAATTTAACCCCAAGGCAGCCGAGCTTTTGGTCGAATCGGATGAGTCCGTCGGGCTTGATTTCCTGGGGGCCGGAGCATGTCTGGGTCTCGATGCGGTCGAGAATCCCGGCGACTGGAGGTACACGGCGACGGTTTTGGGCCGAACCGAGGTGATCGAGGTCGCCATCACGAGGCTTCGCGAAGATAAGGAAATGAGTGCCGCAGTTATACCGTTTTTGAGATCATCGTCGGGAGCCGACGATTCTAACATGCCATCGCACCCGTCTGACACCCGCGTTTTGACCGCTGCCGGACGTGAGATCGAGACCGGCGTTGTTGACGGTAACAATCTGCTCGTCATGGATATGGCGAAGTGCATCCGCTGCGGCAATTGTTCGCTCGCGTGTCATAAGGTTCACGGCCATTCGCGGCTCGTCCGCCGCGGCATCCATATCGAGCGCCCGGTCAAAGCAGGCAAACCGCCAGCGCAGAGTGTGCTTGTACCTTCAGTTTGCATGCATTGCAAGGACGCCGAATGTCTGACCGGATGTCCGACGGGGGCGATCGCACGCTTTCCAAACGGCGAGATCGATATCAACCCCTCGACATGTATCGGGTGCGGCGACTGCGCTACCCAGTGTCCATACAACGCTATCGCGATGATCGCTCGTCCGGATGCGAAAAACGGAACGGAAGAAAGCCGTCTGGCAAAGCTGCTGTCGCCATTTTCGCTCGCCCAGGACAAGATCCCGGCCCCGGTCACGCAGACGGAAAATCTGCTCGCCATCAAGTGCAATCTTTGCAAGGACACGGGCCTGAACCCGCCCGGTGCAAAAGAAGCCGCCTATTCGTGCGAGGAGAACTGTCCGACCGGTGCTCTGGTACGCGTAAATCCTCGTGAGTATTTTGACGAGGTCAACGCGACGATCGGTCTGATCCAACGCAGCAAAACACACGCGATCGGCGAGAATATTCACAAATTTGACCTTTGGTCGCGAATCTGGCACATAGCCGGAACGCTGATCGTCATAGCCTTCGGCGGCCTCGCGGTTTGGGCTACGTATAAGTTTTCGCAGGATGTTGCCCTTAGCCCCGGCACATGGGTCACCATGCGATGGCTGACGGGCCTGACGGGCCTTGCGAGCATCGCATGGGTAATGGCCTATCCGTTCAGGAAAAAGGTTTACCGGCGGCGGGCCGGTGCACTGCGTTATTGGATGTTGTCGCATATTTATTTGGGTATTTTGGCGGGCATTCTGCTGCTCGTTCATGGCGGAGCAAGCTCGGGCGGATTGCTGACGACGTGTCTGATGATATCGTTCGACATGGTCATTTTTTCGGGCATTTTCGGTGCCGCCTGTTATGTGATCGTGCCGCGATTTATGACGAGGATCGAGCGCGAACCACTGCTGCTTGAGGATCTCGAAGCTCGCCGGGACGAATTACGAGCGGAGCTTTTGATGGCAGGCGAACAGGCGGAGAATCCCGATCTCAAACAATTGATTGAGCGCAAGGTACGCCGCCGTTTCCTCGGCCTCGGCTATCTTTTGCGGCAATATCTTCGAAAAGAAGATCTGCTCGCGATGTTGGCGTCCGCACGACAGGAGTTCAACACCGCGTCCAAGGGGATGTCCCGCACCGACAATACCCGGTTGATGGAAGCTGTTGAAAATGCCGCCACGCTTCGCCGCGTGGACGCTCTGTGCTACCTGCATCGGCTGTTGAAGCTGTGGGTCGCTCCACATGTTTTGTTTACGTCGCTGATGTTGGTTTTGATGGCCGTGCATATTGCCCAGGTCGTTTATTTTAATGTGCGTTAGAAGGGGATGAATCTCGACTTTCGAAAATTCGCGATATCGTTTGCCGACGGCTCGGTACCGCCGGGGGACATCGACGAGGCGTCGATCCTTATCGGCCGCCTGGCGAGCTGCGACATTCGCCTTGACCACAAAGCCGTCTCGCGCATCCACGCCGGCATCAACTTTGTCGATTCCAATTTCATCCTCGTAAACCTCTCGAAATCCAATGTCCTCACGCTAAATGGCCGCCTTCTCGCACCGCAAAAGAGCAATGTTTTGGCCGACGGCGACACGATCCAGATCGGGCCTTTTGCCATTGAGGTCGAACGGATTAACGACACCGTATTGCTGACAGTACAGAGCGCGGTTGAAGCTAAGATCCCGGATAAGACTGCCGCCGCCAAAGAGGCTGACGCCGAATCTGGTGGCGTGTTGGATGTGTTTTGGGAGAAACGCACCCGCAACAAAGAAGATTGGGGCACGAGATTAAGGCCGACCGAAAAACCGATACCCGGCAAAGCGATGTTCAATTGGCGCCCTACCGGCGACTTGCGGCGGCCGTGGCAGATCGGTTTGTTCGTCTGGGCGTTTCTCATTGTCGGTGCCGTCGCGGCTTTTGCGTATTTCCGATATCCGCAGGTTTATGAGCCAAAGCCGCTTTCAAATCCGCATGCATCTAAGATCGAGGGCAGCCCAATTGCCGCGACCGAAAACGGGAATTCATGTACGACCTGCCACACGATGAATCAGCCGATCGAGAACGCCTGCATCCGCTGTCACACGGCAGAGCAGT
>JAYVDQ010000501.1:0-8256 GCA_043749325.1 Chloracidobacterium sp.
CGTCCTTAGCGTAAAACGGTTTGCCGATCATGATCTTCACCTTCGCGGGGCGTATCTTCCAGGAGTTGCGGGCCCAGACGTTTTGCAGGCCGTCGAGCGCGACGGGGAAAATCGGCAGATCGAGTTCGGTCGCGAGGATCGCGGCACCTTTTTTGAAGCCGTGCAGCTCGCCGTCAAATGCGCGTTCGCCCTCGGGGTAGATGTTGAGGACCTTGCCGTGTTTGAGGCCGATGGCGCTGATCTTCATGGCACGCATCAGCTCGGTGTCGGGGTTGACGGGCACGACGTTGAGCATCCAGGCGATGAACTGCATCAGACGGTTGTCGAAAAATTCGCTCGCTCCGACGTGAAAGACGTTTTTGAAGAGCGCGAATTTGTAATTCGAGCAGAGCACGAACGGGTCGAGAAAACTCTGGTGATTGGGGCATACCAAATACGGCTGCTCCACCTTACTGAGCTCGTCGAGCCCTTTTACTTCTAGACGTAGAAAGATCTTGAAGACCAGCCAGAAACATTTGTAAACCGTGAACGCGAACGCCGCGAAGATTGGTTTATTCTTGAGCACCGACTGGATCTCAGGGAAATCGTCGTCGGTCTCGCGGACAATCTTGCCCCAATTGAGATCTACCGAGACCGATTCGGCGTTTTCGCCGACGTGGCTGTTGACCAGCTCGATGACATTGGCGACGGTCAGGGCCTGGGAGGCTTCGTCAGTCTCAAATTCGGTGCCGAAAGCCTGTTCGAGCGCCGCAAATGTCTCGGCACGGGCCAGGCTGTCGAGACCGAGATCGATCTCAAGATTCATATTCGGGTGAACGACGTCCACATCCTTGGCGTTTTGCTTAATTGCTGCAATGACAGGGCCTGCCGTCTTGCTGGCCATCAACGCCGTGTCGCCGACGGACATCTCCCACGCCTTGATCTCCTTGGTGTCGGCGGCGATCTCGCCGCTTTCGACCTCTTTTTTGAGCTGAAAACGCTTGATCTTATTTGTCGCGGTCCGCGGCAGCGGCTCGGTGCGGATCATATAATCGCGGACACGTTGATATTCGGGCAGCTCGCGACCAAGGCTGTCGAGCGCGTGGCGGACAGCCTCTTTGGAATTGGCGATGCCGTTTGTTTTGAGATAGGCAAAATCGGGGACGACGACGGCCGCCAGCTTTTCGGCACCGGCAAACGCCTCGCTCTCGTCGGCGACGCCGATGATCGCGAGTTCGGCGACGTAGGGGCATTTGAGGTAATGGACCTCGAGATCCTCGGGGTGGACATTTTTGCCCGAGGGCAGGACGATAACGTCTTTGCCGCGGCCGACGATGTATAGGAAGCCATCGCTGTCGATGCGGCCAAGATCGCCCGAGCGAAACCAGCCGTCATCAGTAAATGCCTCGGCCGTTGCTTTCGGATTCTTATAGTAACCGTCGAAAACCATCGTTCCGCGTATAAGGACTTCGCCGACGCCGTCTTTGTCGGGATCGAGGATCTTGATCTCGGCGCCTTTCATCGGCTTGCCAACCGAGCCGACGCGATTGTCGTCTTCGTATGTTGCAGTCGCCGCCCCGCTTGTTTCCGTCAGGCCATAGCCCTGGATGATCGTAAAGCCAAGCCGGTGAAAATCCTCGGCCACAGCGTCATCAAAACGCGAGCCGGCGGAGATCGCGATTCGCAAATTTCCGCCAAAAGATTCGTGAACCTGGCCAAAAAATTTACGGCCGAGGTTTATGTTAAAAGTGTCGCGAAAGAAGCCGTTTGTGCGGAGCATCGTGCGAAAGAGCATCTGCAAGGGTTTCGGCTTTGCCAACACAGCGTCGAATATTTTCTTGTGAAAGATATACCACAGCCGCGGCACAGTCGATAGGATTGTTGGTTTAAATGCCTTTAAAGATTCGCTCAGCTCGGCGGGCGTCAGCTCTTTCAAATATCCGACCTGACAGCCAAACGTCGTCGCGACCCAGAGATTTATTATCTGCAGGTAGGCGTGAAACAGCGGCAAAAGGCTTAATATCAGTTCTTTGTCCGAGAGTTTTAGCACGTCGTTGACGCCCGAAAGCTCGCCGACTATGTTGCCGTGCGTGAGCGGAACGCCCTTTGGCGTGCCGGTCGTGCCACTTGTGTACATCAGCAGAGCGATGTCGTCGCCTGCGGCCTTGGGCATTTCATCGACGTAGCTGGCGGGGAATTCGGTCGCGGTCCAGTCTTCAAATCTCTGAAAGCCGTTTGAATCGCTAAGACGCTGAGACGCAGAGAGGGTTTGGTTGGACGTTTCGATCTGTTCGGTGTCTTTCTTAACCTCTGCGTCTTTGCGGCTCTGCGGTGAAGCTACTTCCCACACGACCGCCGGGATCTTACGGCTTAGCTTTTCCTGCATTTGCGAGAAACGCTCCTTTTGGTCCGGTGAGAGAAACGCTATCTTTGCCTCCGAGTTTTCCAGGAAATTTGTGATCGTCTCGATCTCGCCGTGCGGGTCCATCGGGACGATGACGGCGCCGTGATAGAGAGCTCCGAGATAGGCGATCGCCCACGACGGGTGATTTTCGCCAATGAGGGCGACGCGGTCGCCGAACGCGACATTTTCCTGGCCCAGACGGTAGGCGACCGAGCGGATCTTGTGGAGCAATTCGCCAAAAGTGTAAACCTCGTCGTCGCTGCCGACGATACGCATCGCTATTTTATCGGGCCGCTCGTTAAACGCCGAGATCAGCATTGAGCAAAAAGATTGTGACATATGGATGGCTTATCTTAGTTCGAGAGCAGTTTCAGCTCAAGTTGTTTATGCCAAAGGCGACGCCGCGTCCGATCTCTGACTTACGCTCGACGAGATTGGTCTCGGCCGGAGTCTCGCCGGCATTTTGCATCAAATTCACGGCGACCAGCGTTCCACTCGCACCGCCGCCGATGATCGTTATTTTTTTAGGTCCGGTTGCCATACTTAACGTTTCAATATGCGATATCGGACGAGTCCGGCTATCACGTTCTGGCCGACAGCCAAGGGGAAAGCCGACGTTTCGGTCTTTGGCCGCGTGACGGTAATAGTTTTTTTCTCGCCCAGGTTGAGACTGACGGTCACTCGTTCGAATGCACCGACAAAGCTGACCCCATTGACGACGCCGCTGGTCAGGCGGTGATAGTGCTGCGTCAGGTTTTCGGGCTTTCGCAGGAACACGTCTTCGGGGCGGAATACGAGCGTGACATCGTCGCCGTCTTTCAATTTAGAATCGTCGTCAAGCTCGAGCCAAATATCGCGATGAGTAAATTTTCGGTCCTTGACCAAGCCCTCGATCAGGTTGGCCGCCCCGAGGAAGGTGGCGACATGCTCGGTGAGAGGATTATTGTAGATCTCAAATGGCGTACCGATCTGCTCTAGCTTTCCCGCGTTGAGGACGGCGATGCGGTCGCCGAGTTCGAGGGCCTCTTCCTGATCATGCGTGATAAAGATCGACGGCACCTTGATCTCCTTGAGCAAGGACCGTATCTCCCGCCGGAGCATGCCGCGGATCTGGGCGTCCAGAGCACCGAACGGCTCGTCAAAAAGCAAAACCTCCGGCTCGTAAGCGAGTGTCCTCCCGATCGCGACACGCTGTTGCTGGCCGCCGGAGAGCTGCGATGGATATTTTTTTCGATGTTCTTCGAGGTGTACCAGCTCGATCAGGCGGTCAACGGTTTCCTTGATATCGCGGCGTTTTTTGTGCCGGATGCGCAGGCCGTAGGCGATATTATTCTCGACGGTCATCTTGGGGAAGAGAGCGTACGACTGAAATATCACGCCCACGCCGCGTTGCCTTGCCGGAAGCTCGGTCACATCCTTTCCATGCAGGATCACTCGTCCCGAATCCGGCAGATCGAGGCCCGCGATTATTCGAAGAATCGTCGTTTTCCCGCTGCCTGAGGCACCCAGCAGCACGACGATCTCGTCTTCGTCCACGGTGAAATTGATATTTTGAAGCACCGTCGCCGCGCCAAAGCTCTTGCTGATACCCATAACGGTAACAGCCTCTTTGCCGAAATTCATTGGCGTAACGTGAATATCGTATTCCATAAGATGCACTATTCGGCTTCGAGCCAATCGCGTGCAAAGAACAAAATGCTGAATATAACGAACGAAAACAGGGCCAGCACAATCGCAATCGCGTTTGCCGCCTCGACCTGGCCCTCGTTAAATTTTGCAAAAATATAGAGCGGCGCGGTCTGTGTCCGCGACGCCAGGTTTCCGGAAACCAGAATCGTCGAGCCAAATTCGCCAACAGCGCGTGCGAACGTAAGCAGCGCGCCGCTGACGATTGCTCCGCGAAGCGATGGCAGCGTCACGTGCCAGAATGTCTGCCAACGGCTCGCTCCCATTGTCGCGGACGCTTCTTCGAGCGAGCGGTTCATTGTGTCGAAAACGGGTTTTATCACGCCGAATGCCAGCGGAAACGTGACGAAAATATTTGCGAGGATGATAGCAATGCCCGTAAACATTATATGAACACCCTGCGGTTCGAGCAGGCGTCCGAGTGTGCCGTACGGCCCCCACAACAAAAGTAAGGCAAATCCCGCGACCGCGGTCGGTATTGCCGTCGGGAGCGAGATCGTCACGATAAGCGCGTTGCGGCCCCAGAAATTGTATTTCGTGAGCACGTATGCGGCGAACAGGCCAAATATGACATTGAAAACTGTCGCCCAAAAACTGGTGACGATCGACAGCTTGAGTGCAAAAACCGCCTCGGGAGCCGTCAGGGCATTCATAAATGTCCCGAGACCGCTGCTCGTGCCAAAGATAAAGATCGAGGCCAGCGGCAGCAGCACAAGCGGCAGCATCACGCCAACCATAACGGCGATGCTGAGGGGCTTTACAACGTCAAAGCCGCGTACATGTCTTACGCCTGATAGATTTGCGCTCATTATTTGCGTTGGACCTGATCGCGGAAGATCTTTTCGATCACATCCGGATAGGCCTTTGTCCAGCCGCCGAAATAATCGACCGTAAACGGCTGCTCGATCTTAGCAAACTCCTTATTCGCGTCGTTGTATGTCTCGTTGGTTACCGACCGGAAATGAAACTTTACAAATGCTTTCTGAGCGTCGTCGCTCCATAGATATTTCAGAAATGCCTCGACCACGGGCCGTTTTTTAGCGTCCATGTCGCGGTCAATGATCAATGCCGGGTGTTCGCTGAAAATTGTCGATTTGGGCACGACGACCTCGATTGGCGGGGTCGCCTGTTTCATAAGCAGTCCTTCGAGTTCGTAGGTAATGAGCGCGTCGCCCTGGCCAAGCTCGAATTGCGTCCGCGCCTCGCGGGCCGAGCCAGGCGATGAGATCACGTTTTTCCAAATAGCCCGTAGCGTATTCAGGGCCCTGACGGGATCGGCCGTGCCGGTTTCGGCCTCGGACTTTTTAAGCTCGGAGCCATAGATGGATAGTATCGACCACTGGGCGCCGCCCGAGCTGACCGGATCGGGATGGATCACCTTAACGCCGGGTTTTCCGAGATCAGCAAAATCATGAATGCCTTTTGGATTCCCGCTGCGGACGAGAATGACAAACGGTGTTTTATTGACAATGCCTTTGTTTGGCGAATCACGCCAATTTGCCGGCGAGGCACGTTTCTCGACCAGCCGGTCGGCATCACGCTCGATCGAGAGAATTGCAATATCGGCAGGGGCTCCCTGGATTATCTGATTTGTCACGGTTTCGGAGCCGGCGAAAGAGGACACAAAACTGATATCTTCACCGTGCTCTTTTTTCCATTTCGCCGCAAATGCCGGATAAATCTCTTTTTCGAGGGCTTCCTTCATTATCGAAAACCCATAGACGGTGATCGTCCGTCCGTTTGTACCGCCGTCAGGGCTGTCGGGGAGACAGGCGGCAACGAACAGCATCGAAAGAATTAAACCCGTAAAGCAAGCTTTTGAGATCAGTTTCATTGAGATCCGTCCAAAACTAAAAACAAAAAGAGGTTGTGAAGCACAATTTCACAACCTCTCGAGAAATGTCCTTCTTCGTTAGTGCCTACGAGGTTAGCTGACGGGCTGGAAGCGAAGAATCTTCTTCTGTGTTTCAGATACGCCCCTGTACTGCTCAACGCAAAACCTTGGTTCCCCCGTGTGTCATCCCTATGGGAGACAACTTCGGCAATTTATTTAACGTAAGTTTAATGGAAATGGGGCTTTTTTAGCAAGACATTTTTGTAGTTAGAACTTATGTTTAGGTACACGCACGCGGATAGCGTTCGGCAATACTTCGTATACTGCGGGGAGCTTGCCCGGCAGTTCACCGTCGGTCTCAAGGAGGATCTCCATCGACGGGTCGGCGGCTGCGATCTCGATCCTTTTTGCGAGGGTGCTTTTGACCTCGTCGAGTCGGTGATGGGTGCCGCGATAGAGCGACAGGGCGTTGACGATTATCTTTGCCGTGCTGATATCGCCGATGTTTACGACGTCGAGCAGGCCGTCGTTGATCTTTGCATCGGGGGCGATCATCATGCCACCGCCGAAATAACGCGAGTTTGCTACGCAAAATGCAATTGTTTGCAGGATATGTTCCTCGCCGCGGTCAAAGCGGACCCGGACGACGGTCGGGTCGAGATCGAACACTTCCTGCAATGTGGAAACCGCAAAATTGGCACGACCACGGACGGATTCAACCGGCAGCCAGTCAAAAACCCTGGCGGATTGGACCCGTTTAATGATATCGGCGGCCAGGCCGACGGATGAGACATTCAGAAAATAGCGGGATACGGTTTTACCGGAATGGTCGCTAAACGTGACCTTTCCGGCGTCCATCTGCTGTGTTTGGCCATCGCGAAGCGCCACGGCGGCCTCACGATTTGAATGCGGCAGACCCAAAGTGCGGCGTAAATCACCGCCCGTTCCCGAGGGCATCACGCCGAGCTCGACATCTTCGCCGGAGAGCAGTATGCCGTTGGCGATCTCGTTGATCGTGCCGTCGCCGCCGCAGGCTATGATGAATTTGCGCCCCGATATAGCCGCCCGCGTCGCGAGATCGATACCGTCGCCCTGGCTTTTGGTAAAGGCGACGCTGAAAGGCCCGAAATGCGCCCGCAGCTCGCTGGCCGTCAACGACCATTTTTCACGCGTCGAGCCCGACGCCGATTTTGGATTGACGATGACAAGCGGCAGCGAAGTATCGCCGGAGGAATTGGAGGCGTTTTTTTTCAATTCTTTTGGTGCTCGTTTAGATAATTTAGCTTAAGTACAATTTAACCACAGATAAACGCAGATGAACTCAGATAATAATATCCGTATTGATCTGTGTAAATCTGTGGTTTCGGTATTTATGGAGCAAACTAATCGTTACGAGCATTCTTAGACGCGGCGGCGATGAATTCCTCGATATCGCTCATCTTTCGCGGCAGTTTTTGGGTCATCCATTCGACGCCGGTCGGCGTGATGAGCATGTCGTCCTCGATGCGGACGCCGATATTCTTGTACTTTTCAAAGGCCGGCCGCACCTTTGCGATAAACGCTTTGTTTGCCGGCGTGTCGGGCAGGTAATCGAGAGCATCGGCCCGAATGTAAATGCCCGGTTCGTTGGTGTAGGTCATGCCGGGAGCAAGTGTCGAGGTCGTGCCGACGTCATGGACGTTCATTCCGAGCCAGTGTCCCAGCCCGTGCATGTACCAGATCCGAGACTGCTGCGAACGCTTGTCGGTGATAAGGCCCAGCCGAAGGAGGCCGTCTTTAATGATCTCATCCGCCGCCGCGCTTAATTGCGACATTGTGGCACCGGGTTTTGCAACCTTTGCGGCGGCTTCCTGAGCGTCGTAAACGATCTGGTATATCTCGGCCTGTTCCTTTGTGAATTTACCGTTGACGGGAAATGTCCGGGTCACGTCCGCCGAGTAATGATCATATTCCGCACCGACATCCATCAGCAGGAGCAAGCCTTTGGTAACCGGGCCCTGCGATTCCTCGTAGTGGAGCGTGGTCGCGTTAGGCCCGCAGCCGACGATTGATGGGTAGCCCCAAAAATCGGCGTTCCGGCGGCGAAATGTGTATTCCACCTCTGCCTGGATCTCATATTCCATCGTAGCCTTGCCCGCCATCGCCATCGAACGCATATGAGCCTCGGTAGAAATATCGATCGCGTGCTGGAGCATCTTGATCTCGTACGGCGACTTGATCTGGCGAAGTCCGGCAAAGATCGGCTGGGCATTGACGACGCGGAGGCCGGAAAACTGCTTGGAAAAATCGTTCTCAACACGGAACTCACGCATTCCGTCCGAGTCGTTTTCGCTCTCGGGCAGCAGCAAATAGA
>JAYVDQ010000502.1:0-2333 GCA_043749325.1 Chloracidobacterium sp.
TAACGGGCAGCACTCTGCCGGAGCTCCGACTGATGTTGTGGACAAAATCAAAGACACTGCGGGAAATCTTCTGGATTCGGCCAAGGCACGCGCCAGCGACGCATATGGGGCAGTAGCGGAAAAGGCGTCATCGGTCATCAGTGACCAAAAATCTGAGTTTTCCGCGGGTCTGACGGGCGTGGCCGACACGGTCCGGCGGGTCAGCGGCGCGATCACTGAGGGTGAAACCAAAAATGGAGTTACAGAGTATGCCGTGAAATACACTGACACGGCAGCGAAAAAGCTTGAAGGAGTGGCGAAATACTTTGAGACAACGGACTTGAAGGGCGTGGCGCGTGACGTTGAATCTTACGCCCGGCGAAATCCCGCAATTTTTCTCGGTGCCGCGTTTGCGATCGGAGTATTGGCGGCCAGGTTTATCAAGAGTTCGCCGTCGCCGGACCCCTTAAAAGCGGGAGCAAAAAAGCAACTACCCGCAGCTGGGAATGGGCACGCAGTAGGTCAGGGCGCTTCAGCAAGCGCGATCTAACCCGTAAGGAGATCTAGTGTAT
This sequence comes from Chloracidobacterium sp., assembly GCA_043749325.1. Taxonomy (GTDB): domain Bacteria; phylum Acidobacteriota; class Blastocatellia; order Pyrinomonadales; family Pyrinomonadaceae; genus OLB17. The sequence continues at coordinate 552 of JAYVDQ010000502.1, forward strand.
GGCACAACAGCAGATGGTAAAAGAGGAGCGAAGCCTGGGTGATCTATTGGCGGAGCTTGCCGGTGAAACCGGGACGCTCGTTCGTCAAGAGGTAGCCCTGGCTCAGGTCGAATTGACACAGACCGCAACTACGGCCGGTAAGAATATTGGCTTTCTTGCAGTCGGCGGTGCCATCGCCTATATGGCGGCGATGGCGTTTACTGCGGCAATTATACTCCTTCTATCGCAGTTTATGCCGGCATGGGCGTCGGCAATGTTGGTCGGCGTGGTTGTTGGAGTGATCGCTTATTTTATGATCGCTGCGGCGCTTACGAAATTGCGAAAAACTGACCCAATGCCAAGGGCTACGATTGAGACGCTTAAGGAGGATGCAAAATGGCTGAAGAAAGAAATGACTTAGTAAAGATCGGTGGCGTAGGCGCGGATGATAGGAAATCCGCAGATACGACCGACGCAGTGACACGCAGTCAATCTGACGGGAGTGATGACAATGACCAGACCGATCAATTAAAGGATCAAATCGAAGAAACCCGGAGTCATATGGGTGAGACGATAGAAGCAATACAGGACAAACTTAGTTACACAAATTTATCCGAGCAAGTCTCGGAGCATGTTAACAACGTGGTCGAAACGGCAAAGGTCGCCGTTTACGACGCAACCATAGGGAAGGCGGCAAGTATTATGAAAAATCTTAGTGACGACATTTCGGGTAGTTCAATTGTAAGGACTGCAAAGAACAATCCAGTTCCGGTAATTCTTATCGGACTGGGTGCCGGTTTACTGGCATACCAGAGCTACAGGGGTAAGAGTGGTAAGAAACGTAACCATCTTCTTGAGGTCGCCGGACAGGACCCTCGCAAGAGCAACGAAAACGGCACGCATATGGATTCGGCCTTGAATAAATTGACCGGCGTGACAGATAAGGTGACGGATGTCGCCGGTACCGCATACGATAAAGTAAGCGGAGCTGTCGGCACTGCTTATTCAGGCGCCGGTGAAGCTGTAAGCCAGGCCTATGGAAAGGTGGGCGAACTTGGCACGGCCGTCCGTGGAAAATATGACTCGCATATTGAGGAAAATCCGTTAGCGGTCGGAGCCGTCGCTCTTGCGCTTGGAGCCGCTGTCGGTATGGCTATCCCCTCAACCCGTTACGAGGGTGAATGGATGGGAAATGTACGTCAAGAATTGGTCGACAAGGCCCAAAACACGGCGGCCGATCTGATAGATAAGACAAAAGATGCGGTAATGGATGCTGGTCAAAACCTTGCGGACCAAGCCCGGTCTGCGATAATAGAATAGGACCTCACACGACACTTTTGGATCAAAAAGACGTCGCTCGGAGCGGCGTCTTTTATTTTATTGGGCAAATATCTCAGCTAGGCACTTTAATATTCCAGGCTGTGCCTGGTTTTCGATCTCACCTATTTTTTTGACGAGTCGAATCTTATCGACCGTCCGGAGCTGGTCGAGAACGACCATGCGTTCGTTGTTCAGAAAATTGACCTTTATCCGCGTCGGGTATTTTACCGAGACGCTCGAGAGCGGAGCGATGATCACGTTTTGGATGTTGTGATTCATCTCGTTTGGCGAGACGACAACGCAGGGGCGCGTGTTCTTAGCGTCCTTTGACGGGGAGGCGTCGAGGTTGACGAGATAAACGTCAAAACGGTTTACCATTGCCATTCCTTTTTCTCGAAAGCGGTCGATGTGCTGTCATCCAGTATTTCATCATCCTCATTTTCCGCCATCGACTTAAAAGCCTCGTCCCAGCCCGAACGCGGC
>JAYVDQ010000503.1:0-2805 GCA_043749325.1 Chloracidobacterium sp.
CCGCGTTTCTCCATTTTGCGACCAATGAAATACAATAGTGTTCTGTTTTGATCCTTAAAGTCATGCCTAAGAAATATAGAGTTGGAATTTTAGGTGCCACGGGCACCGTCGGACAGCGTTTTGCGCAGCTTTTGGAGGGCCATCCGCAGTTTGAGATAACGGCGATGGCGGCGTCGGACCGTTCGGCGGGGAAGCCGTATTCCGAGGCGTGCGCGTGGAAACTGCCGGGGTCGATACCGGCGTCGGTTCGCGACATCGTCGTTCAGCCGATCGAGCCGCCGCTCGAATGCGATCTCGTGTTTTCGAGCTTGCCGTCAAGCGTGGCCCGCGAAACCGAAGAGGCGTTTGCACGAGCCGGTTATCCGGTGATCAGCAATTCGTCGAGCTATCGCATGGATGAGGATGTGCCGCTGCTTATTCCTGAGATCAATCACGACCACGTTCGTCTGATCGAGCGCCAACGCATGAATCGCGGGTTTACGACCGGATTTATTGTGACTAACCCGAACTGCGCGGTCGTTAGCTTTGCGCCCCCGCTCGCGGCTTTGCACCGCAAATTCGGCGTCGAATCGGTGATCGTGACGACGATGCAGGCGATCTCCGGTGCCGGATACCCGGGCGTGGCCGCCATGGACATTGTGGACCATGTGTTCCCGTACATCGCCGGCGAGGAGCCAAAGGTTGAGACCGAGACGCAGAAAATACTTGGGGATTTTGTCGATGGAGCGATCCGTAAAGCGGATTTTACGGTTTCGGCGCAGTGTTTTCGAGTAAATGTGCTCGACGGCCACACGGCGTCGGTGCGCGTGAATCTAAAACAAACCGCGACGCTCGAAGATGTTGTTGATGCGATGCGAACATTTCCGTCGCTCGACCTGCATTCGTCGCCTGCCACATTCATCGACGTCACGGATGAGCCGTCGCGTCCGCAGCCGCGTCTTGACCGCGATAACGGTAACGGGATGACGATCACGGTCGGCCGCGTTTTTCCCGATAATATATTCGACTATCGTTTTGTTTCATTGAGCCACAATACGGTTCGCGGAGCCGCCGGATGCGCTATCCTCAACGCGGAATTGCTCATTTCGAAAGGGCTGATCTAATCTGGAACTTAACTTAATTAAAGGTTAGGGCGGTGAGATTATTTCGGATCTCGTCGAGGCTTTCTTTATACTTGACGTTTTCCGACGATACTGTCGCAAGACTTTCAAAATCGGGCAAGGCCGCACGATAACTCTCGATAGCTCCAGCCTTCTGGTTAATATCTCGCAACGATCGTCCGATCCCTAAACGGCACTTTGCTACTTCGTATTTCCACTCGAGATTACCGGGATCGCGCGCCACGAGTTTTGTCATTTCACCAAGGGAATCTTGATACTTTTTCAGCGCGTCGTTATTTTTACCTAGTTTGCCAAGAGTATCGGCCATCATTCGTTTCGCTAATTGAATTTGAGCGAGGGCCGAGAGATTATTTTTGTCGTTGGCTGCCACGGTCGAGTAATTATTTATTGCCGTTTGAAAAGCATTTATTGCCTCAGGGTATTTTGACGATCTCGCTTCCAACATTGCAAGTTCCAGCCAACAATCGGCGACCGAGTTTTGCTCGCCATAGTTTTGTTTGTCTAAATCAAAAAGTGCCTGCTCCAGTTCAAGTGATTTCTTTAGGTTCGGCAGGCTATCGGTGAGGCGTCCCGCTTCGCGGTAGCCTATGCCCGCCCACAAATATGCGACGCTCGCGTTTCGGCGAAAACGAAGGTTTTCGGGGTCGGTGGCGAGAATGTCCCGTTCAATTGTGAGAGCTTTTTCGAGATCGGTAACAGCCCGTTCGTAGTTACCCATTAACATTCTCACATATCCTATATATGAAAATGTTACCGCTTGACGACGGATAAGTTCGATATTCGTGGGATCGTTCAAGACCAGTTTACGGTTGATCTCAAAACCTTTTTCATAATTTCTCAAGCTTTCCGAAAGCGAACCGCTTCGAAGGATCGCCTGGCCGAGAGTGATATATGAATTGCTCAGTTGCTTCCCAACATTTACATCGTCACTTCGTAAAGAAGCGATCTTTTCGCTGATATCAACCGCTATGCGGTAATTTTCCTCGGCTCCCTTAATGTCGCCCGTTACAGTCAGGATGTTACCGACCTTTTGGCGTATCTTGGCGAGGTTAACACTGCGCGGAATATCATTGGGGTCTTTCGCATGCAATTGTTCTCGCAGCCCCAGAGCTTTGTTATGACTTTCCAATGCCCCACCGGCATTTCCGAGGCTGGCATTAAAGATCTCGGCTTGCACGTCGCCGATCTTTTCGTACGCCGCGGCAAGTTCGCTTATTAACGAATCGTCACCACCCGCTTCGGTGCTTAAGCTATCGAGATACTCGATCGCACGCTGAACCAAAAGAGCCCGCGCCTTGATCGGGCTTTTGTCGATCTCGTCGTTTATTTCGAAAACGAACGAATTAGCGAGTTGGCGAACGTCGTTGAACCGTTTTTCAGCTTTCGCACGTTCACTGCGTGCGATGCGGGCTTGATAAATCGTAGCTCCGAGACCGATGAGCAAACTTATCAGAACCAGGAGTGCGCCAGCCGCCGCGATCCGGTTTCGCCGAATAAATTTACCCGTTCGATACCGCCACGTGTCCGCGCTCGCGATCACGGGCTGTCCGGCCAGGTAACGATGAATGTCCTCGGAAAATTGATCGACCGATGCGTAACGTCTTTCCGGCTCCTTTCTAAGCGCCTTGAGTGCAATATTGTCGAGGTCGCCCTTTAGCTGCGACGCGAATTCACCTGTTTTAGG
>JAYVDQ010000504.1:0-5463 GCA_043749325.1 Chloracidobacterium sp.
GCCGCTCGCGACCTGGTCGTGAGCGGTTTTTAACTGATTTGTTACCTTTAAGCTATACGGTTGCACCTGGATAGTTGGTGCCAAAGCGGTCGGCGTTACCCTCGGCAAGTGCGTTTAGCAACTCGTAATGAAAGTAATCGAATCTGGCGGCTACCGGCGGCTGCACACGCTTGTCGTACATCTCGCGTGAACGGTCTATAGCTTCGCGAAGCCGGTCGTAAAGATCGTGAGACTGGCGGCCTTCGAGAACCTTTTTCTCGTTGTACAGTTTTATCTCAGACACTAGAAGCCGTGCAAAACGGCGGGCATCATTGTGAAGCCGGCGTTCCTCTTCCGGAACCTCGATAGGCAGATCGACTGGGCGATCGCTGAGGCGTGCCTGGGGCAGCGACGCGGGCGATACCTCGATCGCTGATTCGACCGCCTGACTCCGTCCCCCGCCGCTACCAATCGCCGCCGCCGGTTCAAATGGTTCAACGGTCCTGTCAAATGGCGACTTTTCGACAGCCGCTGCTTCGATGGAACCGCCCGAATCGAAGATCATCGCCCCATCGTTAGATACAAATTCGGTGACTGGCTCGACAACCGGTTCTTCGGCAACGGGAGCAGGTTCCTCAGTCTTAAAATATTGTCGTTCTTCGGCCACTGGAACCTCGATAGTTTCCAGTGTTTCGGTTTCGAATGTGTGTTCGGTAACCGGCGTTTCCGAAAATGCAGACTCCGGTGGAAAGCCGTCCTGAAACGAAACTCGGTCACTAAAAGCCACATCGGGAACATGCTCTTCTACGACCGGCTCCCAGGTCGGTGATTCGGTGGCTACCGGTTCCGTATCAGCCTGAGCGTCTTCGAAATCGACGGCCACTACTTGGCGACCCTCAGTCTGAGCTGTCTGCGAAGACGCAAGGAGTTCGACAGTCAAAGCCGCAACACGGACAAGTGTTTCTAGTGCTTCAAGATTGACCGACGCGCCCGCAGTGCCGTGATCCACATACATGACGGCGACGACACGTCCACGGGCAACGAGGGGGACGGCGTACATAAGGTCAGGCTGGCCAAAGTGAAGGGCATCCAGAAATTCGGAATCGTATTGATGGGCTCCGTAAGAGCCTTGGGTCGTTGATCCGGCGGCTGCGGCCTTTCCAAGGATAGAATCCACAGAGGTTGAAAAATGTATATCGCGGATCGCCGCTTCGGCGTCTTCAGCTTCGTCGCCAAAAACCTTCCAGCCCGCAAAATTCTCATTCTTGATGATAAAAAATGCACCGCGAGGAGCAAATTTGGACGCGTGTTCGACCAGCGTTTTCAGGATAGCTGACTGCGAATCTTTACTGCTGATATCACTAATCGCATCTCGAAGCCCGGCAAAATTTGCCGGAGCGCCCGTTTCGGCATCCATTTTCTGGGCCTCTTCAAAAGCAGTTGCCGACAGTCTGGCACCCTCGTCACGAGCTAGCCGCAAGTGTTCTACGACCGATTCCGTAAATCCCTGGTCAAATTCGTTTCTGGAATCAAAACGTGTTGTAAATCCATGAAAAGCCTCGTTTATCTGGGATTTATGCTTTTCAAACTCGCCGTTGATCTTACTCTGAAATTCAGCGACATCCTGCTTCATTTCAGCAACGACGGTCTTTAGATAATTCTCGAATTCAGTTCTAAGGCTAAGTTCGAGTTCTTCGCTATTCACAACGTTTCTCCTCCATCAAGAAAAAAATACAGTTATTATTGAAAATTGGCGGTTGGCGGTTCCGGGCAGCAAGTATCCCTGTGGATTGGGCGACTATTGCGCTGGGTCGCCATCCTCTAAATTATCCACAATTGTACCGAAGTATGTCAAGAAATTCTTACATTTCAACAAATAAGATTTGTTGAACAACCGGCTGAAACAATTATATCGCGACGACCGTGATCTCAGGATCGATCTCTTCCTTGATCATATTTTCGATGGCCATCAGGGTGCCGGTGAGCGAGCTGGGGCAGCTGCCGCACGCACCTTCGTAACGGATCTTGAGCGTGCTGTCCTCCAGCTCCAAGACCTCGAGCCATCCGCCGTCACTCGCGAGGTACGGCCGGATCCTCTCATCCAGGAGGTCATTGATCTGGGCGATCTTGGGGTCATCACTTGCAGCCGCGGCTATCGCACCTCCTACAGAGGCGGCGGCTCCCTTGCCGTTTCCATTCGACATCTTAACCGCCTCGGCGGCACGGATCGGCACGGCGAGCGTTGGCAAAAGCTCATCCCATTCGGCATCGTCGGTCTTTTCGACCGTTATCATCTTGTCCATGTAAAACACGGAGAGAACCTCGCCGATATCAAATAAAGACTTGGCCAGCACATCGTCAGCCCCGGCCTCGGCCGTCTTGAACGAGTGCGAGGTCCCATGCGACACCGGTTCCTTGAGAATGAACTTTACGGCATTTGGATTGGGCGTTTCCTGAATATCTGCGATCTTCGGCATTTGCTTGATAACCCTGAACTTTTTCAAAAACGTAATGTTTTTAATCATTACATTTTTGTAAACATTATATCGTATTTTGGGAAATAATTCATAGTTTAGTTCACAGAACGCAAAAAACGATCAGAAACCTATCATTCCCGATCGTCTTTCCTAAAAAACAGCTATGTCCACAGCTATACCCAACAGCCGGCGGTCGCTATACCTGGAAATGGCAAAACACCATATTACTACTCGGTAATATGAATATCTTCCTTCTTATTGACCCTGCCCGAGAGGAAAAGGCCTCCGAGAATAACGGTCAGGATAATACATACAATTGCGGCAACGATGTACAACGTGTTCGCTCCGCCGCCGCTTGTATATGCGTAAAAAGAAGTTGCCGCTAAGATCGCGGTAATTAAAGCCAGTACGGCATAAAGCATATCCTTCACAAAAATCACCTCCAATCGTCAGAAAAAGGTTAACCTTACGAAGTTCAAAAGGGCATATATTCCGACCGTTCCTACAGAACGTCCGGCCAATCCGGCCCTACCCGACATCTTTCAAACTGCCTATTACTTGGTCGTGAATCCATATTAACTCCACTTCTGGAGTAACGCAAGCAAAATTTCGGCCTCAAGACCGGACACGTACTTTTAAGACGCGCGGCACACCCTGAAGGTCTGTCAAAAAGCCCGGCAAATCCCAAATGGATGGGTCTAATAAATTTACTACCGCGTCCGACTGGCCGAATCCGATCTCTATTAATAATTCGCCTCGCGATGAGAGATGTTTCGGCGAATCCATCACGATCCGGCGAATCACATCGAGACCGTCCGCGCCTCCGTCCAGAGCGCAATGCGGCTCAAAATCGCTAACCTCCGGTTGCAACGCGGGAATATCACCGGCTGGTATATAGGGCGGATTTGAAACTATCACTTCAAATTTCCCCGTAAGACCGCTGAAAACGTCGCCCTTGATAAATTTGATCTTGTCTGCGACATGATGTCTTTTAGCGTTGCGCATTGCCATAGTCAGAGCCTTGTCTGAGATATCAATGCCTATAGCTGTGGAGTTCTTGACGTTTTGGAGGATCGAGATCGAAATGCAGCCCGATCCGACGCCGATCTCACAAAAATGAGGACTATTCAGCCCTTGTAATATCGCAATAGCGTCTTCGACAAGGATCTCGGTTTCGGGACGCGGGATCAGGACATCAGGAGACACTTCGAAATCCAGGCCGTAAAATTCCTGATGTCCAACGATGTATTGAAAAGGCTCGCGGTTTGAGCGGCGTTTGACGCTATTGTTGAATAAAGCTTTCTCACTTTCTGTAAGTTCGTATTCGGGATGCGCTAGAAGGAATGTGGGCGACCTTTCGAGGGCAAATGCCAGCAGGGATGAAGCCTCGCGGCGGGCGTCAACGATCCCCGACTGTGCAAGCTCCTCCTGGACTGCATTTAATGCGGCGGCGATGTTCATTAGACACAAACAGGCTTCGCGGGAATACCTGCGACGGTAGTATTGGCCTCAACATCACGGGTCACTACCGCTCCGGCGCCAACCATTGCATTTTCACCTATGGTGACACCCGCCAGAATGGTTGCGTTCGAGCCGATGCTTGCTCCCTGTTTGATCAGGATGGGGATTACTTCCCAGTCTTCTTCCGATTGCGGCGAGCCGTCGGTGTTTGTCGCTCGCGGATATTTATCGTTGGTAAACATCACACTATGTCCAATAAAAACGTTGTCTTCAACTGTCACGCCATCGCACAAAAACGAATGGCTTGATATCTTGCAGCGGCGTCCGATCTTAACGCCTTTCTGAATTTCGACAAACGCACCGACCCGCGTTTCATCACCGATCTCGCAACCATAGGCGTTGACGAACGAATAGATCTTTACGTCCCGGCCGAGCTTTACATTGCTTAGGCGAATGAAATTATCCCGTAAATATCCTTCGGTAAATGGAGTTTCGTTCATTCGGGTTATAGTTCGATCAGACGCCCGCGGTCTTTTATGGAAATTGCGGACGCTTCCAATAGCCGCACCACATTAAGACCGGCGTGGCCGTCTGTGAGCGGTGTAGTGTCGTTCAAAATGCAATCGAGAAAATGCCGCGTACCGACGGAAAGAGCCTCTTCCTGGTCGAGCTTTGGCGAGAGCATATCGCCCGTCCGGTATTGCACGAGAGTGTCGTAGACGCCCTCGCGGGTGGTCACGTCGATGCCTTTATCATAAATTTTCACTTTTTCGCTGGCCTCTGTGTCATCGTAGACTATCATTGACTTTGTCCCGCCAATCAACGTCTTTCGGATCTTCATCGGAGCGAGCCAATTGACGTGGAAATGGGCGATCAGATTGTTTTCGAATTCGAGCGTCAGATAAGCGATGTCCTCGAGTCCGTTCCCAACATGACAGCTTCCTACGGCCGATACCGCTACCGGTTTTTGCTCAAGCAGATAGTCCATTATAGACAGATCGTGCGGGGCGAGATCCCAGATGACGTTGACATCGTGCTGGAAAAGCCCGAGATTGATCCGGACCGAATCGAAATAATAGATCTCGCCGAGCCGCCCGGACGTGATGATCTCCTTCATCTTACGAACGGCGCCGGTGTAGATGAATGTGTGATCGACAAAGAGTTTGAGACCTTTACGCTCTGCAATTTCGATCAATTCTTCAGCCTCGGCGACGCTCGCGGTCATCGGTTTTTCGATAAAGCAATGCTTTCCGGCGAGCAGCGCGGCCTTTGCGATCTCGTGATGTGTCGAAACCGGTGTCGCTATCACGACGATGTCAATATCAGGGCGGGCGATGACCTCCTGGTAGTCGTCAGATGTCGCTATCGCGTGAAACATTTTCCGCATTTTCGCGAGCCGCTCCGCATCACGGTCGCACGCAACGACAGTGTCGACATGATCGGCCGCCAGGAAATTTCTAATTAGGTTTGGGCCCCAATAGCCGGCACCGATAACCGCAACTTTCATTGTTTGTCTCTAATGTCCGCCCTTTGCCAAAAGCATCAC
>JAYVDQ010000505.1:0-9058 GCA_043749325.1 Chloracidobacterium sp.
GTTGGTCGCGATCTTAACGGAAATCTGGGGAGTTCCCGCGAACGAACGTTTCAATAATTCGCCAAATTCCGGTTGTATCGCTGTACTAGCTGTTGGATCCAACGTCGACCATTCGTCAATCAGAATATTTAGCTGTTTTATCTGCAATTCACCAAGCAAATCGATTATGCGTTGACGCACGAGTGAAAATCTTGGAACTGCAAACATTGTCTCTTCATATTTGGCGGTCGTTTTGTGGGCCACCCCGGAGCTAGTTTTCCCTCCAAAATCAATTGCAACCTCAGGAGCAATTAGACTCCCTTTTATGCCGAAGCTCCCTTCGGAATTGTTCGCAGTTGACTGTTCATCGATCCTCGTTAGAGATCCACCGTTCTTAAATGCGCCGACCGAACGGCCATCTGTAGACAATGATAGAATCTCGAGCGCCAAGGTTTGTATTTTGTCTATTCGGCGATCGTAAGAATCTCCAAGCCAGTCAAGCAGACCCTTTCTTTTAATGAGCTCGTCCACGTGGTCAACGAGTTTACTTGTCAAAATTTCTATAAACGCTTGGAAGTATCCAAGAGCCCGGACTTTATCTGAGACGATTTTACCAGTTGGCGATATAGTGCAATCCTGCGCCGTTAAATAAATCGTCAAGATTCGCAATTTACTCAGCTCTTCATGACATTGTTCATTCAAAATGCTTAGCAAAAATGTTTTACCCGTTCCGCGGCGCCCATAAATGATTTGCCAGTCAGGCTTCCTTATCAAGTCTAACTGTCGATTATCAACGAATAGATCTTGATAAACATGGTGATTTTCGCTGCGAAGTGCGAGATGGTGGTGCTCACGTAGCGCATCACTGATTTCGCTTGAATATAATCCAATTTTACTTTGTTTTGCCATATCTGATTTCCTAATTGCTGTTTGGAAGGTCCTGGGGGGTAACGCCCATAACGAATGGAGGGTGGAGTCAAAGTCTACCACTCTTTCAGAATGCATACGGTCAGCGGCGGATTTCCTTTTGATTTCATATAGGCTAGAAACGCCAAAAACTTCTCCAGGTTCGCCGTGACCAGGCAGGCGGTTGACCAGTTTTTTATGACGGTGGAATTCACTCCGGCTCGATGTACATTTGCGAAAATAATGTCGTTGGATTCCGGGCCGATCTCCTCGGCCCGGTTGTTTCGATTGTTGTCCCGGAAGTAGGGAAATCCCTTTGCCTGCCGGTATGCCGGTTTTCCCTTGTGCAATCCGGATGCGTGAGAATCGTAAACGATAACATCGGACTTTAGAACCGCGCAGCCAAGATGGTTGTACTCTTCGAAATGCTTTAACCCATACGATCCGGCATTCGTCGTGCCGTTACGGGCCATGACGAACTCTGGCGGCTTAGCATCGCCAAAGCATTCGTAGGTGAACGCCTTATCGTCAAACGAATCGAACTCATCGGCCGTCGACCTGATCCAAACATCCATCACGCCCTCCGGAAACCCGTGAAAGCTAGGCAGGCTGGCTACGCGATCCAAAACTTCTTTGTCTGTAAATGTTCTCATTTCTCTCCTGTAGTTCTGCGATTTGTGATCCGGCGGCGGTCTGACCGCCAGTTCTGTAACTAATTACACGCGATATAGTCTTCGGTAACCTGCATTGCGGTACAGAAACTTTTTTGAACGAAGGCATCCTGCGTATCCTGCGTACCCTTTTGAATAGCGGGCAGCCGTTTTAGGGCTTCATCACGACTGACGAAATTTGGTATGACTATTGCAAACTTACCCTGAATTTTATAGATCTGCGCGTCGGGACTGACTGCCCTGATTTTGATCAGTTCGTCTCGGGCATTTGTCAAAGAAGAATACGTGCCCGCTATGATCAACCATTGTTCCGAAGCCGTTGCGGCGGATGCAGTTTGGGAGATGAGCGGTTTATTCTGGATCTCGATTATTTTCCCAAGTTGGTCACTTTTCTGCTTTTGTGCCTCAGTCGGATTCTGTGTGGCATCGATGGCGGCTTTCTCCGCTATCGCTCGCTCAGTTTCTTCGGCTTGCCTGTCGGTGAGGTTCTTATAAGCCATCCACGAGTCTCTAAGAGTCCCCGGCGGAGACACGGCCGCAAAATACTCGACCAAGAGCCGTCGCTCTGCAAGCCCATCAGCCTTAGTGACTATCGTTGTGTACTTATCGAAAACCGCTATTTCCTTAATGTCTTCATCCCGCTCGCGAAATCCGTCACTGACGACCGTCGCTGCGACAACGATGGCTATCGATGCGAAAAACCATTTACCAACCTCGATCACCTTGTCCACTCTAGTTTGTTTGTCCGCGTCGTTAGCTGACCTGGCTATTAGAATGTAGACGATGACCAACCAAATAAGAGCCAGCACAACTGAACCGATTCCCAGATAAAACGATAAATTACCCGTATTCTTGAACATGGATCCTCCTTTTCGTCTACTTAAAAATGCCGAACGGTCTGAACAGTTGATCTGCATCAAGTGTCAGTCCGAAATTAACGCGAGTAAATCTCTCTTTGATGAACTCGCTTCTGTTGCCAAATGTCATCGAAACGGGAATTTTTAAACCAGTGTCGCCGAGCGGTATCGTCAGCTTCAACTGGCCGAACATGATGTCGCCCTTTGTGCCGCTTGCGACAACACCATTAGGCAGAACTACGTCGCCCTGCTGACGTGTATAGCGAAGGGCTCCGGAAAGTGTGCTGTTACCGAAGGGAAGTATGTCGTTGAGCTTGCGTTCTAAGTCGAGGGCAAAGTCAAAATCCCTTATCCTACGTGTGCCCGCGATCGTTGGTTTTTTGTTGTAGAACGACATTTCAGCGTTGGCGGTGAAATTGAACCCGCCTAACAAGCCTTTTTCCCAAATAAATCGCACATTCGACCAATCGGGAGCGTTTACTTCGCGGTGATTTGTATATTCAAGAGTGGCGATCGCCCCTTTATTTACTTCGGCAAGAAAATCTTCCCGGTTTTTGCGGTATAGGTCAGTGTTGTCATCAAGTGTCTTAAAAAGATCGGCAATCGGCTTTTCCTTTTCAAAGTCAGCGAGTGAAAAATCGTCGACCTTGGACATCACCGCGTTGTATGCCTTCTGGACACAATTGTTGTGGGCGATAAGGTTTGCCACCCCGCTCAGATCTTTTGCACATGCAGCGTCGTCGGCTCTCAGGATTTCGTCGATCTCGGCAAATACCTTTTGAACGGCCTTTTTAACAGAGGGGAGTTTGAACAGCGCGGTAGTCGCATTGACAATAGCGTCACCGGGTATCGCCTGATTCTTAAAATATTGATTGCGAAGCGCGTCCCATTCCGGTGCGAGTGGGTTGCGGTGGTTTATGAATTCATACCGCGCCGACCACGCCGAAAGCTGCTGTTTGCTTATCACAAACTGGGGTGTCTCGCGTCCCCGCGTTGTGTCAAAAGTGAAGCCGAGATACAGCTTTTTGATGTCAAAAAAACCGGTCTTGTCACCGTCGCCGGTCTTTGTAAACGCCATGTTGATAGCGTTGCCCGCAAAACTGCGAATTTCCGGCAGATCTCGACTAAATAAGAAAGCACGGGCGGCATTGTAGGGGTTCACCCGAACTGTTACGTTCGTACCGTCCACCGACGAGGTCACAGCACCATTTTCCACCGCAAAACCAAAGATCGCCGGGCCCCCGCCCCGCACCACCAGTGAGGTGCTCCCCGAGGCACTCGCCCCGGCGCCAACCTGCTTGTCCGTTCGCATGCGTTCAGAATTTACAACAAGATCCTTTTCCTGATTCTTTACCCGTTCTACGGCTAAAGCCTCAAGGTCTGCTTGCGTTTTCTTATATCTCTTCTCCCTGAAAATCGTCTCGAGGTCACCCTGAATGCTATTTAAGCGGTCACCAATGCGGTTTTTTTTATTTTTTACGATCAATGTGGCAATGTCGCAGGCTGAAACCTCGACCTGATGATCCTTGTCATCAGGAGCGTAAATTTCACATGGTTCTTTTGATGCGGGTGGCTCTCCACCTGCGGGAGCAGCGCCACCGCCTGCCGGAGCAGCGCCCCCGCCAGCGGGAGCACCGTCGCCGCCGGCAGGTGCCCCCATGACGACGGGCATCACCGCTCCAGGCTTACCTTCCAGAAAATCGATTTGCTGTTGTATGTCCTGTTGCTTTCGACGAAGCATATCGAGATATTTTTGCCGTTGGGCCTCGATCTCTACATCAGTTGGGACGGTCGGTTTTTTTGCGGGGTTTTGGGCTGTAGCCTGAAAAAATATTCCAAATACAAAAATCAGCCCCACGGTCAGTATTATCTGCTTCTTTTTCATCAATTTATGCTCCCTTCTGCTCCGTATTGAAGATCCAACTATTAACATTTCTACCTTTTCAGATATGAAAGTCATACTCCTTTTGATCAGGCCGGGACACAATATAGCGGGCCCGGTCAGAAAATGTGTCGCCCGCGGGGTCACCCGAACCGTCGATGTCGCAATAGCCCGGAACCGCAAAATTAAACTCAAACCGAAGATTCAACGGGACCGCAGTGCTGGTAAAGGAGTAGTAGTGCCCTGTGACATCGCTAAACGGTGCCATATTTGTGCTGACGCGGATGGTGAGGTTTTCCCAATGCTGGGTGTCGAAGACGATGGTAACAATCTCACCGACTGTTACCTGATACTCGTTGCTTGCGCCTGGAACTTCTTTCATAACAAAATTCTCCTTTGTTTCTTGCTAAATTTGTGCGGTCTGCCGCGCGGGCTGCTATTTTCCTAATAAAACAACACTAGAGCGCGGCGGAGCGTTGAAAAAAAGTTTAGATCTGCCCCTTGATATTAAGAGCTTTGGAAACTGTGGGGATCGGAGGTTTTGAGCCTGGGATTATCTCAGTTTTCAAGCCGAAAAAGTTAAGTGCCAAGGTTCGGGAGTAATGCCTGGGATCTCCTCGGACCACTTATGAAGGTTTAGCCAGTCGCGTGAACGGCAAACGCCCCCTTGTGAAAGAAAAACTGCTTGAGTGACGGCAATATAAACTAGTCTCTTGGAGAATGTCAAGGGGTTTTTCGAAAAAATTCGATTTCAGCGAAAAATTAAGTTTGAATTAATCGGGCGACGGAGGGGAAAGGGGAGTGCAAAATTGAGAATGTAAAAAGCAAAATTGGAAGAAGCAAACGGTACGATTGCGCTCCAGTCGGGGAACCGACCCGCTGCTCCCACCACCCCGTCAGCCGAAGCGGCTGCCACCCCTCCTCCGGCAGGAGGGGAGAAGGTGGTTCTGACTCAAACAAGTCCACGGTTGCTTCACACCACCTCGTCAGCCTCTCCCACCACCCTGTCACCGAAGCGGTGCCGTCCCTCCTCAGGCATGAGGGGAGCTAAAACTGCCACTCCTCCTCGGGCTGGAGGAGAGCTATCGGAACCTTATTCAAGTGTCAGGCCGGCTGTCGCTGTTTTTTTTTCACCGGAGGTGTTTACGAAGGTGAGCCAGCTAACGCCGGATGGGGCCGGACGTGTGGCGTCGATGATCTTAAAGAATTCATCCTGCAACGCCGCTGTCATCTCGCCGCGTTTGCCCGAACCGACCGTGATGCGATCGACCGAGCGGATCGGCGTGATCTCGGCGGCGGTTCCGGTGAAGAACAGCTCGTCCGCGAGATACAGGGCCGAACGCTGGACGGAGGTCTCAATGACCTCAATTCCCATTTCGCGGGCGATCTGCACGACCGAGTCGCGTGTGATTCCGGGCAGAATCGAGGCTCCGAGGGGCGGCGTGTTGAGTTTGCCGCCGTTGACCAAAAATATGTTCTCGCCCGAGCCTTCCGAGACGTAGCCGCGATCGTCGAGCGCGATACCTTCGGAAAACCCGCCAAGCAGGGCCTCCATCTTGATGAGCTGCGAATTCATGTAATTCGCACCGGCCTTTGCCATCGCGGGCATCGAGTTTGACGTGATGCGCGTCCAGCTCGAAACGCAGACGTCGATGCCGGTTTCGAGGGCTTCCTCGCCGAGATATTTGCCCCATTGCCACGCGGCGATGTACGAATCTATCGGATTGCTCAGTGGGTTTACCCCGAATGCCGGCTTTTCCTCGTCGAGGCCGCGAATGATCAACGGGCGCAGATAGCACGATTCGAGACCGCTGTTCCCCACCAATTCGACGGCCGCGTCACAAAACTGTTCGCGGCTGAATGGGGAATCCATTCGGTAGATCTTTGCCGAATTTACCAGCCGCTGCATGTGTTCGGGCAGTCGGAATATGGCCGAGCCTTTGCTGGTTTCATAACAACGAATGCCCTCGAACACGCTGGAACCGTAATTGACGACGTGCGACATCACATGGATGCGAGCATTGTCCCAGTCAATAAACTCACCATTTTTCCAAACCTTGGGTGCGATCTTCATTGTGTTAACGTCTTTTGCCGACATAAATTTTCGGACTGTCTAAAACAGCTAAATTAAAGTGCTAAATTGAGGATTTTTTCTAAAAATGCTTCCAGAAAAGGATAATACAACCAAAGGCGCTTAGCAAGAATAAGGAGGAATTATATGATCATAAATGATGCTTATTTAATAAAAAAGGATGGGACATGCCCACCCTAATAAACCTCATATTCGTCCTCGGTTATCAGAGGATGAATAATCTCGTAGCCGTATCGTCCAGCCGGGACTCGAAAGTCACGCCGTTCGCGGTCACCGTCAGGATGATCGGCTGGTCACCCGCACCTTGCAGTGTCGCCGGCAACAGGAAATCGATCGTCATAATCCCGGGATCTACCAGCACATTATCGGAAAGGATGCCTGAACCGTTGATCACGATTGAGCCTATCCTGATGCTAACAACGGCCGCCGACACATTTTGGATGCCGGTCAAATACAGGCGTAAGCGGCTGGCGGTCAAAACATGGCCTTTTCGCTTAATTGTGCGGATGACGAACGGCTCTCGTGTGAGCACGGTATTGGTCGAGTTAAAGACCTTTGCCCGTCCCAGTGGAGCAACCGTCATTGTGGAATTGAAAATGTCCGGTCGGCTCGGAACGATGGTCACAAACGTTTTAAGCACCGCTCCGTCTTTTGTAATAACGATCGGGTAGATAGAGCCGGCGGTCGAGCTGCTAATATAGGGCGGAGCGACAAATGTGATGCGGTGGCCGCTGACGCTTTTCAGCCCACAGCCTAATCCGTTTATCGATAATGTCACGCCGCTTAACTCCATCGGCAAGTTAAAGGTGCGCGACAGAGAACCAGTTGCAGTGCGAGCCGTGATCGGCCCGACGGTCGATGAATCAAAATCAAGTATCGCCAGCATACCCGGCGAAATTCCGAGAACAGCCGCGGGCGTAACCGGCGTCGGACTAGGTGTAGGAGTCACGCTTGGATCCGGAGTCGGCGAGGGGGTCGGCGTCGGAGTAGGCGTCGGAGTTGGTGTCGGCGTCGGTGTAGGGGTCGTCGGCGTCGGTGTGGGCGATGCAGAAGGCAAAATCGGCAAACCACTGGCTCCCGTTTGCAGACTGATGGTCACGACCGGCGTGGCCGTCGCTGTCGGCTTAAGATAATAGTAAACCTCCGATTGACCGTCCTGGTTACCGGTGCCGAGTTCGGTCAGCGAAAGATTAAAGGCCATTCGTTGAAGCGAATTACTCGGGAGCAATTGCGTCGAGGCCAGGAAACTAGTTGACGTTGGAAATTTAGCCAGACGCGAAAAAGTCGCGGTCGCGGCCGGTACATTCAACTGATACGAGTAGAGTTGGGTTGGCCGGATATCATCATTATTTAAGCCATCCGAGGCTGTAGTAGGAACCGTTCCATCCGCTTTAATATTCAGGCGGCTTTCGAGAACCAACGTCGATGGAACACCCGCGACATCGTAATCTGTAAAGCCGGGATATCTGGCTACATCGCCGCCGGTGGCCGCGGTATCCGCGTCGCTGCGGGCAAGTATCCGGCGAAATGTGCTGGTCGAAGTGTCGTAGAGATAGAGGGCGAACGAGGTGTAGTTTTTCCCACTGTTTTCCGCCGCAAGGTCTGCGTATGAGTCGAATACAATATACCTTCCATCCCTGCTCATGCGATGCCCGAGATCGAGAATATTTATCGGATCACCGGGATTAGTCGGTGTCGTTACAGTGACTTGCTTCTTTGTACCAACCGGGCTGCCGGATGCATTCAGGTCAGAATAAAAGATCTCTTCATTACGGCTGGCAAGCGGATTATTGCCGCCCGTCATACCCACGATCGGATTATCTCCCGTGCTCGCAAACGCCACGCGCAGACCATTTCCGGATATAGTCGGACTCTTATTATAGATCGGGTTAGATATCTCGCCGCGAGGCGTTTTTGTGACTTGTCCCAGCAGAGCCGTGCCGCGGACGTAGGTAAATATCTCGTCGTTATCGTCCGTCGGAAATGCGTTGCCTACCGAGGGCACCAGATCACGTGTCGAAGCGAATGCGATCACATTGCCATCGTCGCTTATGCTGACATCATGGTTATCATCGGCAATAAAGGCGCCCGTCGATGAAGTCGCGGTCCTCGGCAACTGGCTGGCGTCGGTGTTCGTAACACGAATAAACGTGCCACCGGCAAGGTTTGTAGGGGGAATTTCGTCGCCGGCGGAAAGATCCGCGACAGTTGCGTATGCGGGTATCTGATAAAGCCAAATCTCGAGGTTTCCGTCATTAGCCAATGGATTTGCCGCAGGAGTTGGCGTTGGTGTCGGCGTAGGGGTTGGGGTTGTCGGAGTGGGTGTAGGGGTCGGCGTCGGAGTTGGCGTAAACGACGGTATTGGCGTCGGTGATGGCGTCGGCGTCGGAGATGTAAAAGAATTGCCGTCGAAAGAGCCGGGGTTTGTCGCATTGGGCGTTGTCGGTCTCGATGTGGTTGCGTTTGAACTGAATGCGATCCACTTTCCGTCATTGCTGATGACGGGGCGAGTGTTCATTATTTCAACCCGGACGTTGGTAAATAAAGTTTGTGACGCACTGGGGTTAAACAACACGCTCTTCGTGTCGGTTATCTGGTAGATCCGCCTTTGTGCGTAATCAAAGAGGAATATCTCGGTGTTTCCGTCCTCATTACGCGGATTTTCGGTGGC
>JAYVDQ010000506.1:0-3251 GCA_043749325.1 Chloracidobacterium sp.
GGATAGGTTGTGTCGGGTGCCTCGCGGAACCACAGAGATTTGACCGCATCGAACGAAACATACGCCGCGAGAGCAAGAAAACTGATGCCGATGAGCTTGAGCGCCAGCTTTTCCCGATGTTCGCCGGAGACCAGACGCCAAAGAATTATCGCGCCTGACGAAACCTCGATAACCGAATCAACGCCAAACCCGACAAGAGCGATACTTCCGGCAAAAATTCCCGCAGTCACCGCAATGATCCCTTCAAGGGAATTCCAACCCATGGTCAGATAGGAAAGCCTGCGGCCTCGACGGACCTGATCTGCCGAATTAACCTTTCTCGTGATCGTTACATTCATTTTATTACCAGTAGAAAACATCGAATCTAGCTGCGAGGCCAATACATGATGATAAAGACGCCGATCAGTGCCACGGTCCCGCCAATCAGATCGAATCTGTCGGGCGCTGTTTTGTCGACGCCCCAGCCCCAAAGGATCGAGAGGACAATAAAAACACCGCCGTAAGCAGCATATACGCGTCCGAAATTGGCCGGTTGGAGAGTCGGGACGATTCCGTAAAAGCACGAGCAAAACCGCTCCGAGTGCGGCGTACCAAACGCTGCGGCCTTCGCGAACCCAAAGCCAAGCGAGATAACCGCCCGCTATCTCGCAAATACCGGCGGCTACGAAAAACAAATGGATGTGGCTAGTTGAGTCACTTTTTCATTTAACGGCTGACGATTAGATACACAATCATCGCAACAATAAAGCCGACCATTAAAGATAATAATCCGAAACCAAGAACGTAGATCGCGATAGCCGCAGCGAAGCCTCCGATGGCAATCGTGAAGAGAAACAGTTTAGGCCGCGTTTTGCGGTATCGAGATTGCCTAAGTTGTATCCGTTTTGGCAACTCTTTTCTCGGTGTACGCAGGTCGCTCATTATCGAGTCATTGCTATTCTATTCGCCGTCGTCGCGGCAAGTTTCTACATCGTAACGAACATTGCGATCGCGGCGGCACTCATGACAACGGCAGTCGTCCATCCCAAATAACGCAGAGGACGGGAGCTAGTTCTGTTACCCATGACCTTTGGATTGCTGCTAAGAAGGGTGACAAGCACGACGAGGGGCGGGGCGAGAACGCCGTTCAATACCGCGGAATAAAAAAGCATTCTGACGGCTTCAAAGCCGATAAAATCAAGAGCGAGACCGAGCAGCATGGCGACAGCGACCACCGCATAAAATCGAGGCGAGACGCGCGGAGCATTTTCAAGGGATGCATTTTGCCATGTCTGAGCTTCAGCGATCGCATACGCCGCAGAACCGGCCAGGACCGGAACGGCAAGCATACCGGTTCCGATAAGGCCAAGAGTAAACAGTAAATATGCCCCATTTCCGGCTAAAGGTCTTAATGCCTCAGCCGCTTGCTGCGCGGTCTCGATGTTCGTCTGTCCATGAGCGTTGAGAGTCGCGGCGGTTGTGAGAATGATGAAGTACATGACCAGATTGGAAAAGAACATTCCCGTGAAAACGTCTCGACGCATTATCTGTATCTCTTTGTCCGTCGCTCCCTTCCGCTCTGCTATTGTGGTGCGGCCCTGGGCTCGCTCCTTTTCAACTTCGTGAGAGGATTGCCAGAAAAAGAGATAAGGTGAGATCGTGGTTCCGAGGATGCCGACGAACGTCGCAAGAAAAGCGCTCGACCATTCGACATGCGGGACAAAGGTAGCTTTCAAAACGGCCCACCAGTCGGGCTTCGAGAGGAAGGCCGTTATCACATAGGCAAAAAGCACGAGGGTCAGCCATTTAAAGATCCGGGCGATCTGTCGATACGACGAGAAAAAGAGCAAGGATATAATGACCCCGGCGAAGACCGGCGTAAAGTAATACGAATTGATTCCTGTCACCATCTGGGCCACATCGGCCATGCCGCCAAGGTCAGCTCCGATATTAAATACATTGGCAACGATCAACAGCAGGCAGGCACCGTACAAGACCCATCGCGGATAATGAAGCCGAACCACGCCCGCGAGGCCTTGTCCCGTAACCATACCAAGACGAGCACACATCATTTGGACGGCTGTCATCAGCGGGAAGGAAAACAGTGCCGTCCAAAGCGGCATATAGCCGAAGGAAGCACCCGTTACCGAGTAGGTAGAAATGCCTGACGGATCGTCGTCCGCCGCACCCGTTATCAACCCGGGGCCAAGATCGCCAAAGAATGTTTTTATGCGACCGCGCCGAGCATACGGTTTCTCGGTCTTAGTCTTCTTCCTTTTCGTGGTCATAGGTGCGCCTCGTGGCAGGCAAAGTCCGCGCGTTCGGTCTGCGCGGTAACATGCGCAATCTTGAATTCGGCGTTGCAACAATTGTGGACTCGTTCGAGAACCTCGTCGTGTTCCGCTCCTGCGGCAAGCACGGCATGGACGCTTAACGCGTTTACGCCGGATGACAAGGACCAAACATGCAAATCGTGAACTTCGGCAACGCCTTCGGTTTTCGACAGACTTTCACGCAATTTGGTGATATTCACGTCCGACGGCGTGCCTTCGAGAAGAACGCCAACGGCATCCTTTAACAACGCCCACGTTCGCGGAAAGATAAACAAGCCGATGCCTGCCGAAATGAGCGGATCGGCGTAATACCAACCCGTTGTAAGCATTATTATGCCCGCGATAATAACACCAACCGATGTGAGCATGTCGGAAAGAACTTCGAAATATGCGCCCTTCATATTAAGGCTTTCTTTGGAACCTGAACGGAGAATAAATACGCCACCGACATTGATTACCAGGCCGAACGCCGCGATAGCCAGCATCGAACCGCTTTGAACTTCGGGCGGATTACGGAAACGCTCGTAGGCTTCGTAGAGAATGAATAACGATATTCCGATGAGGACTACAGCGTTGGTTAATGCCGCGAGAATCTCGACACGATAATAACCGTAGGTCTTTGCGGGTGTGGCGGGACGCTCCGCAAACTTGATCGCAAGTAACGCCAAACCAAGCCCGCCGACATCGGTTAGCATATGTCCGGCGTCCGCAAGCAACGCGAGACTGTTTGTCATTAGACCGCCGATAACCTCGGCAAGCATGTACGCAGTGGTCAGTCCGAGAACGATCATCAATGGCTTTTTGTTCTTGCCAGATGCCGATATTTCGTGTCCGTGTCCCATAATCTACCTTTCTTATTTCTTCAATTCCTCGTCGATCAATTCTCTTAATTGTGCTTCGCCAAAATCCATTAACGGTCGTCCGTTGACAAAAAACGCC
>JAYVDQ010000507.1:0-2952 GCA_043749325.1 Chloracidobacterium sp.
CGGCGAATAACTCACAACGCCGCGGTTCGTGCCGATCATGAGGCCGTTTTCGCTTTTGAGCAGAGCGAAAACCTGCTGCGACGGCATGCCCTGTTCGACATTCAGATCGGACACGATCCAGCCAAACATCTCGTCACGGCCGATATGGAGCAGCCCGCCATTGACGGTCGCTGCCCACACATCCGCACCGTCGGCGATCAGGTCGCGAACGTCGTAATTCGTAACGACGCTCTCCAGAGCACCGTCTGCATACCGAAAAATCCCCTTGGAGCCTGCGACCCAGATCGAGTTTTGATCGCCCCGAGTGATCTTTCGAATGGCAGCTCCGCGGAGAACGTCAAACGCGGGATCCGTGTTCGCTTTGCGGCCATCGAAAGAATAAATCGTCCCGTCCGATGTTCCGATCCAAAGATTTTCGCCTGCGGCAAACAGCGCGGTGGGATTTGATCCCGATAGTATTCCGGTTGTTTTGGTGTCATTCAGATCCTGCAGTCCGAGCTCGAATATTGCGGCGTAAATCTTGCCGCGATAGGCAGCAAAGGCCCGCGTATCGCCAACTGCAAATTGTTTTCCAGAGTTATTAAAAACTCCGTTAGGACCGCCGAACAACAGATTGCCGCTTTTGTCCTCGCTTATAGCGTAGATCGCCCTTGGCGAAACGCCAGGAACGTCGGCCCACTTCTTACCGTCAAATGCGAATAGTCCACGATTGGTCCCGGCAAGAATTCGCCCGTCGCGGCCCCGGTATAGCGTTCGCACAAAATTAGAATTAACATTGTCCGACACCGTCCGGATAAACGGGCTCGAACCGTCATAACGACAGACGCCGCGATTTGTACCCAACCAGACGACGCCCTCGCGATCCAGGAAGACGGCGTTGATAATATTCGACCGCAATCCGCCCGAGGTATTCTCGATCGTAAAATGCTCAATCTGTTCGGGCCCGCGAAACCGGTAAAGGCCGTTTTTTGCGGTACCGACCCACGCGCCGCCGTGCATGTCAGGCTCAATCGCGAGGACGTTGCCGATATCAGTGCCAAATTTTTTTGGGCTTGTGAGGTCGTTTAGCGAAAACAGCCCGCTTCCCGTTTTCCCCGCGTCGCCGCCGAGCCAAATATTGCCCGCAGTGTCCTGGGCCAGCGTATTTACTGAGGACGGTTGGTCGTATTTATTATCAGTGGTGACCCCGTCGCGGATCTCGTAGACATGCCTGCCGTCGCCGGATGTTCCGACAAGATATTTTCCGGCCTGGCCGACGAGGGCCGTCACGCGGCCGGGTGGGTCCTGAAACGTGTCGAACGCCTGTGTCGACCCATCAGGATTTACCGACGCCCGAAAGATCGGCCCATCGCCCGACGCAAGCAAGGTGGGCTCGCCGGGAAGGATCGTGTTTATGGAATATTGTGAGCTGCCCACGATCGGCAAAAACTGCTGGTTCAGGTACAGGAATGCACCTTTTTCGGTTCCGATCCAGAGTAACCCGTTCGCATCTGACTCAAGAGCAAAAATTCTCGCTCCATCACCTTCCCCAAGCGGTATGGACTGGATTGTCCGTCCGTCAAAACGCGCGAGGCCGCTGTCCGTGCCAAACCACATCACGCCATCCGGCGTCTGGGCGATCGCCCGGACGTTATCCGACGGCAACCCGTTAAACAGTGTCACCGAGCCCCATTGATGAAAATTCTGGGCACCAGGTGTCGGTGACGGCGTTTGTGTTGGGGTTATCGAGGGAGTCGGTTTTGGCGATTGTACCGGGCCAGGGGTCGGAGTGATCTGATAACCGCGTACCCGTAAATTAGTAAAAGCAGACAGGAAAACGAAAAGACAGAATGCGAAAGCCAAAACTGTCCTTGGGCACCTAAATACTTTCATTTCTGGTTATTTGGCGTCTTTCCGAAAATTCTCACGGTCGCGTTCTATCCAATCTTTGAGTTCGGCCTCGTCTTTTTCGAGTTCGTCGCTGTTGATCAGGCCGCGACGGAGCGATTCGAAAAACGCTCGTGTGCGCGTGTTGTACGCGAGCTTGTCATAAGTCTCGTTTTCCGTTCCGGCCGAGCTTTCGGGAAACAGTTTTTCGTACAACGTCGCGAGCCGGCTCTCGACACCGCGCAGGCTGAGGCTGCATTTGCGGGCGATCGCCCAATTTGAAAGCCCGAGTGCCAGATATCTCAGGGCCTCGGTCTCAAATTCCGTCAGGAGTGGCCGTTGAAACGAGTCTTTGAATGCCGGGTCGATCATGTCCGCTCCGTCTTCGAGCACGGCGGCCACAAATCGCAAGAATCGACCCTCGGGATTGTTTTTATGAATAAATCCGTACGTCGGCTGCGGCTCGATCGAGCGGACGATCTTGCGAATCTCATTGATATAGATCTCGTGAGGAAACTGCGTCCAGAATATCACTCGGCATTCGGGAAACGACCGCCAGATCGTCCGCGCCGCCTTAACGCCGGAGAGCTTTGGCATCTGGATGTCGAGGATTGACAGCGTGGGCCGCAATTCTATTGCGAGCCTAACTGCAGCCTCGCCATCCTCGGCCTCGATCAAGGGCATGTGTGAGGGGAATTCTTTAGCAAGCAGGGCTCCGAGATATTGGCGTTGAGCATCGTTATCTTCGGCGATCAGGATAGACATATTAAATGGTTCGAAACGAAAGGTTGAAAACTGAGCGTCAGAATAACCGAATTTTGTTAAACCGTCACGATTATAGCAAGTCAGCGGAATATCAAATCAAAAATCAATGGTAGCAGATCGATAAATCGTTGATTCGCGGCGGCTGTATTGTCGAATCCCACACTATGTCGACGGTGGCCGTGCGCCCACACTCAAAGAATCGACGTCTATACTCTGCATATTACGAACCCAAGGTGGATGATCACGAAAATCATATTCTATGCGTTTCGACCGGCGATAGCGACATTTACATTCCTACTCGGAATCTACGCCTACCGGGGG
>JAYVDQ010000508.1:0-5529 GCA_043749325.1 Chloracidobacterium sp.
CGTTTGACGAATACCGTTATCACGAGGCTCTCGTTCATCCGGCGTTTGCTGCTTATGGCGGTGAAGCAAAACGCGTGCTGGTGCTCGGCGGCGGCGACGGCCTTGCCCTGCGTGAGATCGAAAAATACGGTTCCGTCGAATTTATCCAACTCGTCGATCTCGACCCGGACATGACAAAGGTTTCGACCGCCGTACCCGCGCTCGGCGAGCTTAATCGCCATTCATTCAACGATCCGCGCGTTCATGTCACAAATGCCGACGCCTTTGTATGGCTCGACAGCACGCAGACCGAACCGTTCGACATCGCGATCGTCGATTTTCCCGATCCGAACAACTTCGCTCTCGGCAAGCTATACACCACCCGGTTTTACAACCTCCTGAAATCCAAACTCAAGCCTGATTCGTCCGTCGTGATCCAGACGACATCGCCGCTTGTCGCCCGCAAATCTTTCTGGTGCATTATCAAAACGCTCGAATCGGTTGGTTTCAGTGTCCGCCCGTATCAGACGACGGTGCCGAGCTTTGGCATTTGGGGCTTTGCGCTGGCAAAGCTGGAACCATTTGATACGCCATCAAAACCACCGGCGGGTCTCGAACTGCATTTCCTGAACGACAATTCTTTTGCGTCAATGTTCGAATTTCCGAGTGACACATCGCGGCCGGATGGAGAGATCGAGATAAATCGGTTGGATAATCAGGCGTTAGTAAGATATTACGAAGCCGAATGGCGGCGATTTGAACAATGAACCTGACACGTCGCGAATTGCTCACGATCTTTCTGGGTGCACCGTTTGCAATGTTGGCGTGTCGGTCGGATGAGGCTCGCTCATTTCCCGAAGGCGAGATCGTTGGGCAATCGGCAAGTCTCGGACATGTTTTAAGAGAAAATCGCTCGTTCGAAGTTCCGGCTGACAAATGGGAAACGAAAAAAGTTGCGATCATCGGCGGCGGTGTCGCCGGACTGACGGCGGCGTGGAAATTCAAAAAAGAAAACTACAACGATTTTGTCCTGCTCGAGCTTGAAAAAGAGATCGGCGGTACGGCCCGCAGTGGACGCGGCGAGCCTGTAGGTTATCCGTGGGGGGCACATTATCTGCCGGTTCCGTTTCAGGAGAACACCGAGCTTATCTCGTTTCTGGACGAGATGTCGCTGATCGAGGGGCGCGATGCGGTAGGCGAGGTTGTGGTCAAAGAGCAGTTTTTGTGCCGTGAGCCCGAGGAGCGCGTTTTTTACAAGGGCCGTTGGTATGAAGGGCTTTACCTCAACGCCGGAGCGAACGAGGATGACAAGCGGCAGTTTGCCGCGTTTCAAAAGCAGATCGATACGTGGGTAAATTGGCGCGATTCTCGCGGGCGGCGGGCGTTTGTCGTGCCGCTTGAGATGTGCTCGGACGACGCGGCGGTCACTGCTCTTGATAAGCTCACATTTGCCGATTGGCTACGCCAGAATGGCTTCACGTCCGAGCGCCTTCTCTGGTATTGCGACTACGCGACGCGTGACGATTACGGTTTAAAAGCCGATCAGGCGTCGGCGTGGGTCGGGTTGTTCTATTTTTGCTCGCGGGTACGCAAAAGCGGTGCCGAATCGCAACCCTTCATCACGTGCCCTGAGGGCAACGGCCAGTTTGTAAATCATTTCTACGACAAGGTTAAGGACAACGTCCGTAAGTCGCAGATGGTTGTGTCGGTCGTCCCAAACGAAAGAAGCGTTGACGTTATATGTCTCGATGGTAACGAGGTACGTGGGATTCGTTGCGAAAAAGTCATTTACGCATCGCCCGTGTTTACAGCGCCCTGGGTCATACGTGGTTTTCGCGAGGATCCACCGTTTGCGGCAGCCGAATTTCAGCACAATGCCTGGTTTGTCGCCAATCTTTTTCTCAAAGACCGGCCAAAACCGCGATTTGCCAAGGATTTTCCGCTCTCGTGGGACAACGTTTTGTACGAGAGTCCCGCCCTTGGTTACGTGACCGCCACCCATCAGAAGGGGATCGATTACGGCCCGACGATCCTGACGTATTACTACCCGATGTGTGCCGAGCCGAACGGCAGGACGACGCTGTTCAATTACGACTGGAAGCAGCTTGCCGATGTCTGCCTAACCGATCTCTCGCGGGCTCACCCCGATATTTACGAATTGACGGAGAGGCTCGACATAATGCGTTGGGGCCACGCGATGATCTCGCCCCGGCCAAACTTTATCTGGAGCGGCATCCTCGAAAAGGCCGTGGAGCCGTATCGCAATATCCATTTCGCACACACCGACCTGAGCGGCATCGCGCTTTTTGAAGAAGCGTTTTATCATGGACTGCGCGCGGCATCAGAGATATTGAGGCAGAAACACGACCGATAGAGAGTATGCCTCGCTGGAATGTAACAGGCACACTCGCTACTGCTCGTGTTTCCGCCTTTTCGTATGGACGCAACACTTTCAAAACCCAACTATTGGCTATTTTCAAGATCGATCGACCTGGCGGTCTTTTTGGGGAGCGCTGTTGCGTCGCTGCTGCTGCTTGGGGTCGGTTCGCAGATCGGTGTACTGAATGGCGAATCGCCGGAATGGACGTGGGTCATGGCGGTGCTGTTTATCGACGTGGCTCATGTCTGGTCGACCAGTTTCCGTGTCTACTTTGACAAGGAGGAATTCAAACGGCGATTCTGGCTGTATTTGCTGGTGCCGGTCTTTGGTTACGCAATTGGCGTTGCCCTGTATTCCGAAGGCGAGCTTGTTTTTTGGAAGGCGTTAGCGGCGGTCGCCGTTTTTCATTTTATCAGGCAGCAATACGGCTGGGTCGCGTTATACCGGCGAAAGCTCAACGAAAAATCTAGCTGGACATGGTGGATCGACACCGTAGCTGTTTATCTGGCGTCGGTCTATCCGCTCGCGTTTTGGATGACGCGTCTGCCGCGTAATTTTGAGTGGTTTGTCCAAAACGATTTTATTTCGATACCCGCCATCGTCGAAACTATCTTGTTTCCGATCTATGTTCTTGCGTTAACCGCGTATTTTGCCAAGACGATCTATCTCTATTTAACGAGCGGCTTCTTGAATATCGGAAAGGACATCGTCGTCGCGACGACCGCGATCTGCTGGTATGTGGGCATCGTTTATTTCAATTCGGACTATGCCTTTACGGTTACGAATGTGATTATCCACGGCGTACCGTATTTTGCGCTGATCTATGTTTATGCTCGGATACGGAGAGAGAAGACGGGGCGCGTTTACCGGGCACTGTCTTCAAATTGGCTGGTATTCCTCGCTACGCTTTGGGCTCTCGCATATTTCGAGGAGCTTTTTTGGCATCGCGGCGTTTGGCACGAGCGGCAATGGCTCTTTGGCGGCGATTGGAACTGGACCCGAGATATGCGGACGTTCATCGCTCCGCTGCTTGCGTTGCCGCAGCTTACGCATTATGTCCTGGATGGATTTGTCTGGCGGCGAAAGAACAATCCCGATTTCCGGCTCTTTTAAGAATTAGGAATTCTTCACCACAGAGACACGGAGAACACAGAGTCAAATCAAATATAAAATCTCTGTGTTCTCCGTGTCTCTGTGGTGAATCTTTACATAAATTAGATAATGCGACCGGGACGCGACCACACCATTGGTGCAGCGGCCATCGGTTTTGCCGGGGCGGTCATTGGAGCCGGAGTAGCCGGTGTCGCCCAACCGTTTTCGTTTTTGGTCCGGAATAGAAAACCACCGTCTTTCGAAGCCTCCGGCGTGACCGACTTGGTCTGGCGCTTGCCGTCGCGGACGATCGTGAGCGTTACGTCACCATCTTTCTTTTCGTTGACCAATCGGACAAGCTCGATCTCATCGTTGACCGCCTTGCCGTTGGCCTCCACGACGATGTCGCCTGCCTTGAGGCCAGCTTTTGCGGCCGGCGAGTTTTCAACGACCTCGCCGATCATCACGCCCCCATCAACGCCAAAATGCTCTGCAAGTTGTTTAGTGAGTGGCGTGACGCCTATGCCTATTGTTCGGCCCTCGCCGGATCGCCATGAAAAGCCCTTGCCTTCGCCGCCGGGCACCGAAAATACAAACGGTGTTCCGTCCTGCGGCAGATTCTTGAAATCAGGCATGTCTTTCATTTTAGGCAAATTCTTAAAGTCCGGCATATCTTTGAATTGCGGAATATTCTTAAAATCCGGCATGTCTTTAAACCGCTTCATATCAGGCATTTCAAATTTTCCCATTGGCGTCGGCGTTTGAAATTCGAAATTGCCGTTGTCAAATTTCATCCCCGGGCGTTTGGTCAGGGTTGTGGTAAGCTCCTGCTCGGTGCCGTTTCGTGAGATCGTGACCTTTGCCTGATGGTCGGGGTCGATCTCGCCGATTAGACGGGTCAATTTTCGGGTGCTGGTGATCTCTTCGCCGTTGAAACGGACAATAACATCGCCGGCCTTTATTCCCGCGGCGGCAGCGGGCGAATTATCCATGACCTTTTCGACCGCGACACCGCGAACGTCGCGCAAGCCATACTTGGCAAAATTCTCTTTACTGATCTCCTGCGTCTGCACGCCGAGATAGCTGCCGTCGCCGTCAAAAGACCATGCAAATGTCGGCGGCGCGATATCTTTCTCCTTTTTCGTCCCGGGGGTCTGGCCAAAGATCAGCGTGAACGCCGTCGTGACTATCATGACCGACATAAATGATTTGCTAACCATAAATAACCTCCAAATTTGCTTTGAAATTTGTATCCGTGGGAAGGATTAAAGCATTTTACGCTTTAGATATATTTTTGTTGTTGTTAGGACGGGAAAAGGTTGCTTTAACCGCGTTCCAACTTTCTAAATCTTTCGGCAGCGGCTTCGAGCGTTTCGTCTTTCTTGCAAAAACAAAACCGCACTTCTTGCGAACCCCTAGCCGAGTCGTGATAAAACGACGATCCCGGCACAACGGCGACGCCTATCTCGCGGATCAGGTGCTTTGTAAACTCAATGTCGTTCGCAAAACCAAATGCCGAAATATCGCACATCACGTAGTAAGCACCATCGGGAAAATCGCACTTGAATCCCGCATTTTGAAGGACCGGCACGATAAAATCGCGCTTCTTCTGGTAATCGCGTTGGAGTTCGTCGTAATAGCTTGGCGGCAGGCTCAGGGCGTATGCACCGGCGTGCTGTAGCGGATTTGCCGCGCCGACGGTAAGAAAATCGTGTACTTTGCGGATCGCCGCCGTAATATCGGGCGGAGCGATGCAATAGCCGACACGCCAGCCGGTCACCGAATAGGTTTTTGAAAGCGAATTGACGACGACCGTTCGCTCACGCATGCCTTCGATATTAGCCATGCAGATATGCTCGATGTCTGGACCATCACGCGGGTAGAGAATGTGTTCGTAGATCTCGTCGGTGAAAGCGAGAGCGTCAAACTCTTTGCAAAGGCTGGCGATGAATTCCAGTTCGTCGCGGGTAAAGACCTTTCCGGTCGGGTTATTTGGATTGCAGATGATTATCGCCTTTGTTTTTTCGTTAAAAGCGGCCCGCAACTCTTCGCGGTCAAAGACAAACCCGTTGTCCGTG
>JAYVDQ010000509.1:0-6489 GCA_043749325.1 Chloracidobacterium sp.
CAAAAATCGCGGCCTTCGCTTCGGCGTAAGTGGCAGGAGCAAAGATTACAGAGCAGATGTCGGCTTTACCCGGCGCACGAATACGCACGGTGCTAACGTCAGTTTGCGGCTGGGAACGGAGCCAAACGCAAAGAAGACGCTGATCGGCTTTACATCGCGGAGCTCTGGTTCGTTTTCCATCGACGAACATGGCAGATTGCAGCAATTTCGGACAAGCTTTAATACGGACTGGAATTTTCAACACGAATTACGTCTCAATACGGGAACCGATTTTGAGATCAGTAAAATATACGAAGACGAATTCGGCGCAAAGCGCAATACCATCCGGCAAGGCATTTTTTACGGCGATAATTTTCGCAAAGCAAACCAATTCACGACCGACGCCGAAATTAGAAAGACCTTTAACCAAAAGATCAGTGCCAATGCCGGATTCGGGGTTACGACGAACGCTTTTGATTTTGATTTTGGGGCCAGCGAACGGTATCCGCGAGTATCACGGGCTGCACTAGCGGGGAGTTCAAAATTAGACCCGGGCAAGGGTTTTAGTTTCAAATATGGACTCGGGCTCGGCTTGCAGCCGACGGAACCGTGGAGTATAAGTCTGAGCTACAAACGGGAGAAATTAAGACGAAACGACACGCGGTTAACGGCTTTTGATTCAAATATATACTCGCTTCGCTCAACTTATCAATTTACACGTTTTACCTTCGTTCGAACCCGGCTTGATTACGAAACTATTGATGGAACGATAAACTCGCAGATCCTCTTTGGCTGGAGTCCAAATCCCGGAACCGCGTTTTACGTCGGGTACAACGACAATTCCAACTATCGCGGGTTTAACGAGTTTCGTAACCGTTTTGACGACGCTTTTCGCCGCGACGGGCGCCGGTTTTTTATCCGGCTCTCGTACCTGTTTCGCAAGAGCATTTAGGCCAAGCGTAGATCAAAATTCCCGTAGTCTGGATTACTACCTAGGTTTTTTTCGAAGAAAACCAAAATACGGCTATATTCGCCCGTCCAGCTTTCGCGCCGGACAATCCCATGGGTTTCGAGGACTAGGTGCCTTGGAAAACAAGCAGTAGCACTGGCACATTCGTTATTTTTTCTTCTGCGCCGGCTGATTGGTTTGCGACGGAGCCTTAAGGTTCGTTTCAAACAACTTAAATATCCGCTTGTATTCATCCGCCCAGCTGCTCGGCTGTTCGAAACCGTGGTCCTCCACGGGATAGGGAGCAATTTCCCAATTTTCCTTTCGCAGCTCGATCAATTTCTGAGCGAGGCGAACGCTGTCCTGAAAATTCACATTGGTGTCGACCATTCCGTGACAGATGAGCAGTGCTCCCTTCAAGCCGGCGGCGTAATAGATCGGCGAACTCTTACGGTATGCTTCCTGGTCGCTTTGCGGCAGATTGAGAATATTCGCCGTATAGCCGTTGTTATAATGGGCCCAATCGG
This sequence comes from Chloracidobacterium sp., assembly GCA_043749325.1. Lineage (GTDB taxonomy): Bacteria > Acidobacteriota > Blastocatellia > Pyrinomonadales > Pyrinomonadaceae > OLB17. The sequence continues at coordinate 1,456 of JAYVDQ010000509.1, forward strand.
TCACCGGACGGAGGGCCGCTCCCGCCGCGAAAACATCCGGCGTCGTGAACATCGCCATCAATGTAATAAATCCGCCGTACGAACCGCCGTAGAGACCGATTCTTTTGGGATCAACGCCGTGTTCCTTGACCAGATACTCCACCGCATCGACATGGTCGGTCAGGTCCTTGCCGCCCATAAAACGGTAGATGCCGGTTCGCCAGTCACGACCGTATCCGGCCGAGCCGCGATAGTCGATGTCGAGGACCGTGTAGCCCTTTTCCATCAGGAAATGATGGAACATATATTCGCGGTAATAGCTGCTCCACCAGTTATGGACGTTTTGCAGATAGCCCGCTCCATGCACGAACACGACCGCCGGTCCGCCCTTTTTGAAATTGGCGGGTTTGTACAGCCGCCCGTAAACAGTCGCACCGTCGCGGGCCTTGAAAGAAACGATCGGCGGGGCGATCCATTTGTACGAAAGCCATTCATCGGTCGGTGAATTTGTTACCTGCTTGATCTCAGCCTCTGTCGTTCCTGTTTTATTCGGAGCGATGTAAAGCTCAGTCGGCTTGTTGGCGAACGAGCGTAGTATGGCGAGCTTCGTTTGGTCCGGAGACACGACTGCTTGATTATTGCCCGGCATAGTGGTCAGACGCGTCCGTGCGCCACCGTCGAAAGACATCGAGTAAAGATTCCGTTCAAAAAAGCTGCCCTCGCTCGAGGTGAAATAAAACTTTGTCTTATCTTCGGACAAGCGAACGTCGGAAACTTCGAACGTTCCCGAAGTCAATTGAACCGGCTGTCCGCCGTCGATCGACACTGTGTAAAGATGCGAAAATCCGTCGCGTTCCGACTGAAAATAAACACGCTTATTATCCGGCAGCCAGCCGAGCGAAAATCCACCCGGACCGCCGACCCAGGCGTCGTCGTGGATCGACGCAAGGATTTTTGTCTTCCCGGTTGCCGGGTCGAGCTGCATTATCCAGCGGTCTTTGTTATCGGCAGACCTCGCCGACATTACCGCGTTTTTACCATTGTCCGACCATTGCGGCGGCGACAATTGCACGTCTCGGTCATGCGGTTGTGGCGGCCCACCCTGGCCACGCCCCGTCCCTTGACCTTGCCCTGCGGTACGTTCAGGCGGAGCCTCACGGGTCGTGTTTTCCTCGGTCCTTTGAGGCGGCGGAGCGGCTGCCAGGCGTTGCCCATGGTCAACCCATTTCGAGTCACCAGTCTCGACGCTGAGTATCGCAATTCGGCTGCGGCCCTGCACATCGCCGACCTTTGTCCGGCCCGGAATGTCCTCGGTGTAACCGGATTCGGTGACATAATTGGGAACAATAGTGTTCTTTGCTCCCGTGACGGGTTCGTTGACCGTGACGATCACGGACTTTCCGTCGGGCGACAGCGACATGTTTCCGGCATTCTGCCCCGTTGTGAGCTGAAAAGGTTTGCGTCTGCCCTTTTCCCTTTCGATACGCTTTTTATCATCCGCTTCGCGCTTTTCGGCACGTTCGCGGACCACAGCGAGCAGATCTCGTTCCTCCTTTTTGAGGGCTTCCTGACTGTCGGTTCCTTTTCGTGCCGCGTCCTGGTTTTGATTTTGTCCCCCAACGCCGCCGCCAAACCCACCGAAACCAGCTCCACCGCCACCGCCAGGCCCGCCGGTCGCCGCACCAGCTGCCCCGGCGGCACGGATGTCAGTGAGTTGCTCCAACGATCCTTCGTCGAGCGATAAGGTGTATAGATTATTCTGCCGTATAAAAGCGATATGACGTTGATCGCCGATAAAACGCGGATTCACTTCCGCATCGGCGGTCTTGGTTATCTGCCGCCGTTCGCCGGTTTGGGTGTTGTAGAGGAAAATATCTCCGCTATCGGTATAAACGATCGTCTTTTTATCGTCTGACACGTCGCCGTTGGGCGGAGCTTGTCTTGCTTCTTCTTCGGAAAGTTTGCGTAATCCGCTGCCGTCCGCGTTGACCACATAGGTCGCAGTATCGCCATTTCGCGGCTCGCCGGCACGTTTCCAGTTGAAGTAGATCTTTTTACTGTCAGGCGACCAACGAACGCCGGACGGTTCGTACCCGACCAGATCAGGCCCGCGCATAATGTTGTCGATCGTCAGATCAAACTGTTTAGCAGGCGTCGCCTGCTGCGCCGCTACGGCGATAGGGTTAAGACAAAAAGCGACTAAAAAAATGAACGATAGGATCGATTTCATTGGTTTCCTTCTTTAACTTTTGATTTTGCGAGTTTGGTCGGTCAACACAAGTATAATCATGTTTTGACCACTTCGTCATTTGACGCCGATAGTTGCGAGGGTCAGCTGTGATCTTACTACCGGCTCGGGATCATGTAGTTCGACTCAGAATTAATATTTTAAGGCAATTCCAACGCACTTTCACGTTTTTCGCGTTTTTGCATGTCCGTCAAACTCTTATATTCGTAGATAGCATTTTCCCAAGTGCCGTACATCGCGTTTGGCAGGACGATCCAGTGTTTGCCCCAATCGTTTTTGACCTTATCGACCTCGGCAAAGCGGTCGGCAACAGACTTGCGTTCAAATACGTTGGAAAGGTCGTCAAGGTTATCGCCCATTAGCAAAACGATGCGATATTTTTGCAAAATAAATTGCCGGCGCGGCTCTTTTGTCGAGATGGGTTTATTTTCCGCATCAACCTGGCGAAGCAAGACATTGTCGGCGGAAATATCGTTAAAGCCGACGTTTTTTAGATTGTCCATCGTCGCCTGTTTCTGCACCGCGTCGCGGTTCGAGACAAAGAAAACCTTCACGCCCTTTGACATCGCGTAATTAAGAAAATCGACCGAGCCGGGGATCGCTTTCGCTTTACGCATCTCGCCCCAGGCGTACCAATCTTTTAATGCGAACGGTGTCCGCGTCTTAATGTTTTGCGCTTGAGAGGGCGAATTATCAAGTACCGTCTCGTCGATGTCAACCATCACGGCTCGCGGCTTTTTCTGTTCCGCTTTTGGCAGTTTCTTAACATTCTTTTTGTCAAGATCTGCGTCGAGCTGCCAGCGTGCCAGATTAAACGCCTGATATGCCAACGCTCGATATTCGCCGGCCTTTTGCATCCACAGTGTCGCGCCGGCCTGATATTCGTTATCGGCGGTTGCCTGGACGACCGCCGCGCCCTGCTGTGCGGTCGAATGGGTAATGAAATACGTCGACAGAATGGAAGCCGCGACGAGACCGGAACTCAATATATATTTTTTCGCTTTCATAGATTTAAGTTGGGTTTTGATATTCGAATCGATTATAAATGATTCATGCCCGAAAAGCGGAACAAGAAGCCCGTCGTCGAGGAAAAGAAAGACGAAAAACCAGATGACTCGACATGGAGCGAGGACCAGAAACGCCGCGAGTATTATTATGACGACGCTCATGGCTACGAGGTCTATAAACCGGGCGACGAAGAGAAAGACGAGGATTAGGTGGCGGTTCGTTCGATATCGACCGTGATCGCCCGCCATTTACCCTGTAAAAACCTCGTTACGCTTAGCGTGCAACGCGTTACGTGACCGGCAAGAACCGCGAGCCAGATGTGGATGGGCTGGAGGGTGCTGACATTTTTAATAACAAAGCAGATGCCGAGTGGGATTATTACCTGCGAGATGATCGAAATATACAACGGACTCTTGGTGTCGCCGCTGCCCTGTAATCCGCCGGTGTAGGTCAGTGCGACCGAGATAAATAGTCCCGAGAACGCTAAAACCGTCAGTAATTGTGTTCCGATCTCAACGGCCGCCGGGTCGCTCATGCCAAAGATTCCGAGCAATTGATGCGGAAAAAAGAAAAAGATAAATCCCAGGATGACCGAGCCCGTCAAGCCAAAACTGGCGGCCGTTCGGACCGCCGAATACGCCCTGTCCGGATGTCCGGCCCCCAGATTCTGCCCGACAACCGCCGAGGTCGCTCCCATCAGCCCATTCGAGCCCCAGACAATAAGCGAAAACAATTGTCCGTAGCAAACCGCGTACGCCGCTTGAGCGGCCGCGCCGTTGAGCAGCGACCCCATAAACCCGAACATCAGAAAACCGCCCACATTCCCCATTACGCCCTGAATGCCACTGGGCAGTCCGAATTTGAATAGCGAACGTATCACAGACCAGTCGGGCCCCCAACCGATGCCTCGCGGAAAGCCAACCACCCATCGCCCGCTCCATAAACTGTAAATTGCGTACATGCCGACGAGGCCTGTTGCCATGGCGGTTCCCATCGCTGAGCCGGCGGTTCCAAAGGCCGGTACGGGGCCGAGTCCGCGAATGAGGATCACGTTCAAGACCAGATTTAGCAAGGTCATGGCGACACCCATTCTCATCGGGGTTTTAGCGTCTCCCGCAGCCCTGAGCGCGCCGCTGGTCATAAAGTAGATGAGCAAACCAAGACTGAAGGAAAATGATATTCGGAGGAAGGGCAAAGCCTCGGCCTTGACACCTGCGTCGCCGCTGATCAGATCCAATAAGTATGGCGACGCAAAATAGCCGGCGGGTGCCATGATAAATACGGCAATGAACACCGCCGCGAGAAAAGCCTGATAGACGGTGCGATTGACCTTTTCGGGATCATGGGCACCGGCAAAACGCGCCACCATGACGCTCATTCCGATAAATAATGACGAAATAAAAACGATAACGAGAATGAATATTTGATTGCTGACCCCGATCGCGGCGTTTGCCTTGTACCCGACCAGATTGCCGACCAGTATCTGATCCACCAGGTTTTGCATACCCGCGATAACATTTGTCAGCATCGTCGGCCAGGCGATCTTCCACACGGCACGAGCCAAAGGGCCCTCGACTATCGAACGGTCGTATTTTCTCTTCGGCGGTTCAGCGGCGACAGGCTGATCGCCAAGGATATCGGGGAATGTTTCGACTAATTCTTCGGCCATCTGTGTGTGAATATTACGAAGCTAAGGGTAAACGGTTTCGATTAATTCTCAAAACGCGGGCGTTCAGAATTACTTCGTCGTTCGTTAGCTTTCAGCACACATTTTGCAGGCGGATGGCTTTGGGCGTGAC